>JAHJIQ010000014.1 GCA_018823285.1 Pseudomonadota bacterium | reverse complement strand
CGAGGCCATTCCGTCGGAAGTGGTCACCGGATACCCTCCGGCACTGACCAACCGGACTCCGTCAGTCACGGGAACCTTCACCTCCAGACCGGACGCCACCGTCGCCACCACCCGCTTGAACTCCTCCAGAAAAACCGCTGCAAACGCACCCGGATCTTCAAGGTAATAATATTTGCCGGTGCCGTGATCGGCGAGGGAGGTCATCAGGATCTCGTTGAAGTCATTGCCGACCCCGACGGTACTGGTCACTCTCTCGGCGGTCGCCCCTCTGCCCGCGATCCGGCCAAGCTCGGAAGGATCGGTGATTCCCTGGTTGGCGAGGCCATCCGAAATCAGGACCAGCCGATTCTGGTTGCCGCTCCGGACCGCCCTCTCGAGAAGACTCAAGCCAAGCTGCAACCCTTCGCCAAGGTTGGTGCCGCCGCCCGCTTCAATCTGCGAAACCGCCATCTTCATTCGCTCCCGGTTCGCCGGGGTCATATTCTGCAGCGGAAAGTCCACCCCGGCATTATTTGCGTACGACACAATGCCCAGCCGATCGCCCTCGGTCATCCGGTCGATCAGGTCGAGCATCGCCCGCCGCGCGTCATTGATCTTGTCGCCCTGCATCGACCCACTCCGGTCGAGCACCAGAACCATGTCCACCTTGCCACCGTTTGCTGCAATAACCGGACTGACATCAGCCGCGGTCATGGTGAGCTCCAACCCCACTTCACCATTGCCGTTATAGACGACCTTGTTCTGGACCATGTTGCCGGAAAGAGTCACGATCCCCTGCCCCGCTTTTACCTTGACCGGCGTCATCTTCACCGGTTGGATCACGGGAATCTTTATCTTCCCGTCGCTGTATGCCAGGGCCGAACAGGTCACCGCAATCATCACACCCAACAGAAATAATGTTCTCAACTGTTTTCTCTGCATCTTGTTCACCTCGTTTCAGGGTTAATCTTCCTTGTTCCTGCCTTCAGGGTAGTTGCATCAGGCCCCAGGCTCAATGCAAAGAAATGCAAAACATCTAGCTGATTTTTTTACAAAAGTTTTACATTTTGCCGCTTTACATTCACCCTATAATAGGGAAGGTATAGTAACTGTTCCGGGGGGTTAGTTTTTTCCGAACGTTACGCTGAATAGTTACGAAGGAATAGGACCATGGCAGAGCAGAAAACACACATCCTGGTGGTGGAAGATGACCCGGCGATTCTAAGAGGTTTGCTCGATGTTCTGGTCTTTAACGGCTACCAGGCCACCGGCCGCGAAGACGGTCGTGAAGGGCTTGACACCGCCCTTGCCGATCGCTTTGATCTGGTTATCCTCGATGTCATGCTGCCATCATTGGACGGCTTTTCCATCTGCAGGGAACTGCGGCTGAAAAAACCCGACCAGCCGATCATGATGCTGACCGCCAAGGGCTCGGAGGACGACATCGTGACCGGTTTTACCGCCGGGGCCGATGATTACGTAAACAAACCCTTTTCTCTGCGGGAGCTGATGGTCCGGGTTGAGGCGTTACTGCGCCGAAGCGGCAAAGCGCCCGCCCCGGAAAATCTGGTGATCGGCCCCGTCACCTTCGATTCAGTGAAACTTGTCGCTGTGCTGGACAACCGATCTGAAGAGATCACCCGCCGGGAGCTGGACATCATCTCCTATCTCCACAAAAACCGAGACCGGATCATCTCCAAGCAGGAATTCCTCTCCGAGGTCTGGAACTATACGGTCACTGATATCGAAACCAGAACCGTCGATATTCATATCCAGAAACTGCGGAAGAAACTTTCCCGGCTCTTCGGCGACACCCCGCTGATCGTAACAGTGCGGGGCGAAGGGTACCGGCTGGAGCCCTGTTCATGAAGAGACTGCGACTCATCCTGATCGTTTTCGCCTTGCTCCTCACCGTCCCACTGGTCTGGCTGGTGACCCGGACCTACGACGGTCTGGCCCGGGAAGAGACCTCCCAGCTCGCTTTCTTTGCCGAAACCATCCTCGACCAGATGGAAGTTGATCTTTCCCAGTTGATCAATCGCGAGGAAGGCCGGTCCGTTGACGAGTACGGCAAAGGACCAGGCGCTACCGCCCCGCTCGCTGCCCGCCCGAAAGAGGATTTCATCATCGGCTATTTCCAGAACGGCCCCGACGGCTCCTTCCGGAGCCCGATGGATGACCCTGAAAAAGATCTCGTCCTCGTCAATGATGAGCTTCGGGAAGTCAATGAACTCTTCAACCGGAAAAGAGAAACGGCGGTGCTTCGCCCGGAACCGGTAGTCAAACCGGCTGTCCGGGCGGAACAGTTCGCAAATAAGAAAAAGGAGGCCTCTTTTGCCGAACGTTACCTGTCAAGCGCGAATCTGAGCCGGCAACGGACCGCCGTAAATCAGGAGGAAAAGAGGGTCGAAGAGATCACCATCTCCCAGGCCAGCCAAATAGCGACCCGGAAACCCTCGCTGAAATCCCTGGAGGCCGACTTCGATGCTCTTGCCTCCAACAGCTACCGGGCCGACAACCTACCCGCCGCCGCCCCTGCGCCAATGATGGAGGGCTTGGCGGGAGCAGGCCGGGACAACATGGCCGCCGAACCCATGATCGACCGGATGACCGATCAGGCGGTGGAAGCGGAAACGGATATCGGGGCTCTGGATGCGATCGAGCCGCGCCGCAGCACCTTCAAGGTCGAGATCTCGCCCCTGCAGTCTCTGTTGATCGACCGGGAGCGGGCCTTTATCTTCAGGAATATCCTTCTCCAGGGGGAGTCATACCGTCAGGGTTTTGTGATCAGAATTCCGGCCCTCTTCGAACATCTGGCCACCCGTTACTTCCGGAACGAACCGATGGCCCGCTTCACCGCCCTGCAGCTTGCGGTGACCGGCAAAGAAGCCGAAACCGCGAATCTTGCGGCAGGGATTACGGCAAGCGATCCGGTCTACACCGTTGGCCGGACCTTTCCCCGCCCCTTTTCATTCATCTCCGCCTCCCTCAGCTGCGACAAGATCCCCGCCTCATCAGGCCGCCGGACCCTCCTGATCATGAGTATCGGCCTCACGGTGATCGTCCTCCTCGGTTTTCTTGCCGTCTACCAGAGCGCCCGGGTGATCCACGACCTGTCGGAGCGAAAAACCGGCTTCGTCTCGTCGGTGACCCATGAGCTGAAGACCCCGCTGACCAATATCCGCCTCTATATCGAGATGCTGGAACAGGGCATGGCCAAAAGCCCCGAGCAGGAGCAGGAGTATTTCCGAATCGTCGGCTCGGAAAGCAACCGCCTGGTCAGACTGATCAACAACGTGCTGGAATTTGCCAAACTGGAGAAGCGCCAGCGTTCGGTGAACCTTCGACCGGGCGATCTTTCCGAGGTGGTCAGCGAAGTGAAAGATATCCTGCACGATCGCCTCCGCCAGGAGGATTTCACCTTCACGACCAGAATCCCGGACGAATTCAAACCCTTCAGTTACGACCGGGAGATCATGGTCCAGATCCTCACAAATCTGGTTGAAAACAGCATCAAGTTCGGCAGCCGCAGCCCGGTGCGGGAGATCACCCTGAAGGCGGAGAGAAGCGGCCAACGAGTGCTCATCTCGGTGGCCGATACCGGCCCCGGCATTCCCGAGCAGGCAAGAAAGAAGGTCTTCGACGATTTCTACCGGGTCGAAAACGCCCTCACCCGCCAGACCAAGGGGACCGGCATCGGTCTTGCCCTGGTCAGGAAATTCACCGTCGCCATGGGCGGCACCGTCTCGATCGCCAACAACCCTGGCGCCGGCTGCACGGTAACGGTTTCCCTGCCAGAAAAATGAAGTTGAAAAATGAAGAGTGCAGAGTGAAGAATGAAGAGTAAAAAGTGCCGGTTGTGCGTCTAAAAACCATATCTCCCGACCTTGACAATAGTATCAATAGTGATATCATGGCAATATGGCGCCGCTAAAAGATATTCTGAAACAGATCAAGGAAAGCCCTGTCAATGTCCGCTTTGCAGATTTATGCAAAATATGCGATCATTATTTTGGTGAAGCAAGGCAGACAGGAAGTAGTCATAGAGTATACAAAACCCCGTGGCATGGGAACCCCCGCGTGAATATTCAAAACAGCAAAGGTAAAGCAAAAGCGTATCAGGTCAAACAGGTCCTGCAAGCCATAGAAAGAATGGAGGTGGAAAATGCCCTTAAAAAATGACCATTACACCTATCGGGTCACCTGGTCTGAAGATGACCGGGAATATGTCGGTCTCTGTGCGGAATTTCCAAGCTTGAGCTGGCTTGCCGCAACTCCGGAGTCTGCTTTGAGGGGTATACGAAATGTCGTCGCTCAAGCCATCGAAGATATGGAACAAAACGGTGAGGAAATTCCACAACCGATTGCCAACAAAAACTATAGTGGAAAACTGATGGTTCGCTTACCACCCGAAGTTCACCGCAGTTTGGCAATCCAGGCAGCTGAATCCGGAGTCAGTATCAATCGGCTGGTCAGCTCTCGCCTGAGCCACTGATACAAAAGATAAAGCTGAGTTGAGCAGCTCGTCTGCTCGTACGAAACTTATACCCGAAGGGTGCAAAGCTGAGTTGAGCAGCTCGTCTGCTCGTACCGATTAGTTAAGTTAAGCAGCGTGCCTGCTTATACGAAACTTATGCCCCTGGGCGAAAGCGAGCATGCGAGACTTCGAGACTTATACCCGAAGGGTGCAATAAGCACGAAACCACCAAATCAAGCGGGGCTGCCAAATCTGCAGTATGGCAGCCCCTTATTTTACAAAGTCACATTGCGATCAGCCTTTTAAGCAAACCGACTGTTCACTTTCCGGACAGACCAACCATGACCAACTACCAGAAGATTATTGCCGAGGAACTGCAGATCAGGAGCGGCCAGGTGGCCGCCGTCGCCGCCCTTTTAAACGACGGGGGCACGGTGCCGTTCATTGCCCGCTACCGGAAAGAGGCGACCGGCCTTCTTGATGAAACAAAGATCACCGCGATCCGCGATCGTCTTGCCCAGCTCGCCGAACTCGACAAGCGGCGGCAGGCAATTATCGGTTCGCTTACCGAACGGAACCTGCTGGACAGCAAGCTGCACCAGGATCTTCTGGCCGCCCCAAACCTGACCGTGCTGGAAGATATCTACCTGCCGCACCGCCCGAAGCGCAGAACAAGAGGCACCATTGCCAAAGAAAAGGGGCTTGAGCCGCTCGCCCGCGCAATCTTCAGACAGGACAACAGCCCGGTTACCCCCGAGAAATTCGTGAACCCTGAAAAGGAGGTGCTATCCGTTGACGACGCCCTTTCCGGGGCAAGGGACATCGTCGCCGAATGGGTCAGTGAAGATCCCGCCGCGAGAGCTGTTTTACGGAATTTCTTTGCCGGCAAGAGCGTGATCGCGTCAAGGGTGGTCAAAAAAAACGAGGAGTCAGGGGTAAAATTCAGGGACTATTTCGACTGGCAGGAACCGGTCGGGAAGATCCCCGGCCACCGCCTGCTCGCCATGCTGCGCGGGGAGAACGAAAAAGTGCTGACCGTTGCCGTTCGCCCGCCGGAAGATGAGGCCATCGACCTGTTGCGCAAAAGGTTTGTGAAAAGCAGCAACATGGCCAGAAACCAGATGCAGCTTGCCGTTGCCGACAGCTACAAACGCCTTCTCGCCCCGTCGCTGGAAAACGAGTTGCGCGCGAACTTGAAAGAAAAGGCCGATAATGAAGCGATCCGGGTCTTTGCCGACAACTTAAGAGAGCTTCTTCTCGCCCCGCCGCTTGGCCGGAAACGGGTTCTGGCTTTGGACCCCGGTTTCAGGACCGGCGCCAAACTGGTCTGCCTGGACGGGCAGGGAAAACTGTTGCACCACACCACCATCTACCCGACCCTTGGCGCGACCCAGCTCCGGGAAGCGGAGAAAACCGTCAGCGAACTGTGCGGCACATTTCAGGTTGAAGCCATCGCCATCGGCAACGGCACCGCCGGGCGGGAAACCGAATCCTTTGTCCGCGGACTCGGACTGCCCCCGGCAATCATCATCACCATGGTCGATGAAAGCGGCGCCTCGATCTACTCCGCCTCGGAGATCGCCCGGGAAGAATTCCCCGACCTCGATCTGACCGTCCGCGGCGCGGTGTCGATCGGCCGCCGTCTGCAGGACCCGCTGGCCGAGCTGGTGAAACTCGATCCCAAGGCGATCGGGGTCGGCCAGTACCAGCACGATGTGAATCAGGCGGCCCTGAAGAAAAGCCTGGAGGATACCGTAGTCAGCTGCGTCAACAGTGTCGGGGTCGAGCTGAACACCGCAAGCGCCGCCCTGCTCGCCCATGTTTCCGGGCTGGGTCCGGTGCTCGCGGCAAACATCATCAGATACCGGGATGAAAACTCCCCCTTCAAAAGCCGCAAGGAATTGCTGAAAGTCCCGCGTCTGGGGGCCAAGGCCTTTGAGCAATGCGCCGGGTTTTTACGGATCAGGGACGGGGTTGACCCGCTTGACCGAAGCGCTGTCCACCCCGAACGGTATGCCCTGATCAAGCAGATGGCGAAAGATTGCAACTGCGGAGTCATCGACCTGATCGACCGGGAGGAGATGCGGAACAGAATCGATCCGGCTCGTTATGTCTCCGATGCGGTGGGACTGCCGACCCTGAACGACATTCTTTCCGAACTCGCAAGACCGGGCCGCGACCCGCGGCAGACCTTCAGCCAATTTTCCTTCGCCGAAGGGGTCAACAGCCTTGATGATCTCCATCCGGGAATGCGGCTGCCCGGCATCGTCACCAACGTCACCAAATTCGGGGCCTTCGTCGATATCGGCGTCCATCAGGACGGGCTGGTTCATATCAGCCAACTGGCCGACCGCTTCGTCAAAGATCCGGCGGAAGTGGTCAAGGTCCGCCAGCAGGTTATGGTTCGGGTGCTTGAAATCGATCCGGCGAGAAAAAGGATTTCACTTTCCCTGCGGGAAGTGTGACCTCGCAGCAAGCAGGTCTAAATAAAGTATTCTGCGCAAGTTGGTTCGCTGCCGGTTACCGGGACTGCCGGACTGCCGTAAAACTGCCGGGACGATCCTAAATAACGAAACTGCCGGAAACTGCCGGGACGATCCTAAATAACTAACAAATTATGACAAAGTGAATTTGTTCCGCTTCACGAGCTTTTCGCCTCTTTCCACCGCATAGCCGATGCCGGGGACACTCATTCCGAATGTTCGAGCTGATTCCGTTAATGAGATCCCGAGTTCCCTCGCAGCCCAGAAGCAGACAAGACTTCTCGCCTTCACTTTACGATCTTTGCGCCCTGGGGAATATATCTCTTCTACGTCTATCCCAAAAATTTCCGCAGCCCTTTCTGCTAGACAAGGCAAATCATGCCCAAGAGACCTCAGTTATAGCGTCTCTCAAGGGCTTCTTCTGCTTGAGAAAGTGCAGCTTCAACAAAATCTGATTCTCCCAATATCCGCTCGTCGCCCATGCTATGGTCTCGCCCCCCGGACGTCACTTGGGGTAGACCCGCTTGCTAGGTGGTGTGGGGGCTGGGGGTTACCCCCCGTCTACTCGATTAGGCGTCAAGCGGTGGGTCCAGCAACCAACTGATGTCGTACCGCGGCAATTCTCCTGCCTCCACGGTCGTGGGGTCAAGGAACTCCCATCGACCGGTGATTCTCTGGGCCTGGCAACCCATCTCCCAGTTCGCGGTCCAGATGCCGACGGCGACGGCGGCGTAGTAGCGGCTCATCGTGGCGGCGAAGAAGTCGAACCGGATCACCGTCGCGTTGTCGGTCACCGCAGCACACCTCGTGGTCTGTCCATTGTAGGCTGACGGGGCCCATTGGCAGATCTCGTACGTGCGTCCGAGCCGGTCGAACGGGGCGGTCGTCGTGTCGAGGGGCTTGGTGCAGGCGGGGTCGGTGAAGAACAGGGCATTGAAAGGGTATCGACGGTTGCTGAACTTGGCGTTGAAAAATCGGATAAATGCGGGAATGTAGCGCGAGGCGTAGCCGATGGCGCAGACGCAGATGATGTTGTCCTGGGCGGGGTCGAAGCGGTCTCCGAGCAGCTTAATGATGCTGGCGTGGTCGGCGCCCTGCCCAATCCAGCAGGTGCCGATGCCCATCCGCGTCGCGTCCATCACTACATGCTGCAGGGTGCGGCCCACGTCCATGACGGCGCGGCGATCATACTCTTTGGGGGCGATGGCAATGAAGAACTCGCGGGCATTGACCGGGGGCCAAACGGTGACCGGGCCGGCGATGTATTCGAGTCGGATGGGGCCGTCACCGAACTTGGGTTCTGCAAGGTGGGCCTTGGCGGAGGCGCACAGGGCTTCACGATCTTCATCGGAGATTCTTCCGGTCTGGAAAGAACGGCAGGAGTGCCGGGCCCGCATCACATCAAAGAGGTCCAGGCCGTCGTTACGACGAGGACAACGCTCGGGGAATTGGATGTGCCACTTCACCGTCAGGATGTCGAGGACGGCTGCCAGGAGCAACAGCCCGGCCGGGACCAGGAACGGCAGCGATGCCCACAGGTGCGCGAAGAAATACAGGGGAAGCCCGATGGCCAGGAACGGCAACGACAGGAACATTGGGATCAGGTACTGCAACCATCCTGTGAACTGGAGTCGCCGTTTCATCATCCAGAATGCGGTGAACAATCCACGAAGGAACGATGGTATCCGCTGCAGCACTTCCCGTTCTTCGACGCTGAGTCGAACGGGGTGCTTCTGTACCGTCTTGCTCATGAGGAGTGTCCCCATGGGGCTGGCTTCAACATCTTCATCGGCTTGTCATCCACATTGTCGCACACACCGCCGACATGCTCGCCCGCCGAAGGTTTCGGGTAACCTGACCGCGCCACCCCACATTTACGGCGTTAGCACCGCCAACGTACCCGCAGTCAGGTTGCTCCTTAAGGTTATAAGATTTTCATCCCGTTATTAATCCCAAAAGACCAAGGACTGACACCACAGCAAAAAGTGAAGTTGATGGGAATCGAAACGGATTAATACCTCCCTTTCGAGCTACCGCAGCACTAAGCAGTGATAGAGCTGTATTCAAAACTGTTAAAAATACCACCAACTCTGGACGGTCAGGATATAAGGCAACATACGCATAAGCTGCCCCCATAAATAGTGTGTAAATTGTTGTGATGTGCCAACAGTAATAATTCAGCCATTTTGATGCTTTTGGCAAAGTGGCATCAGCCAATAATGGTATGGCAACACGTGGGCCACCAATAAATGTATGAACAGAAAAGGTAACAATGCTCATAATTGCTGCTGCCCAAAATAAAGATACCTGCATATTTTATCTCTTATGAACGTTGCCGGTGAGCCGTGCTATAACCTCCAGGTTTTTGGCTTCGAACTACCCATTGGTTAGCCGCCTTTTTATTATATCAGTGGTGATTCAATTGTCCGCCATAGAAGCCCTCGACCCCAGCACCGAGAATGAGAATGGTAATGCCGGCCAAATAGAACCAATGCACAAATCCTGTTATTGGAATCTGTTGTGTCCCAATATATGCTATACGCCAAACCACCAGAGAACTACTTATGGCAAGAAGAGCGACTGCAATTGTGATCTTCTTTCGAAACAAAGGTACATTGGCAGATTTGTAATTCTGCTTCCACGTATGAAGGCCGGTGATGGTAGTTGGGATCAGAGATATTGTCCCTCCGACGAGTACGATATTTGTGGCAAGCTCAAAGCACTCAGGAAATACAAAAAGGTGCAGTGCCTGGAAGAAAAAGGCTACACCAAAGAGCGATAGTGGAAAATGAGTCAGTAGTACGTGCCAATGAATTTTGTAAGCCATAAAAACAATCCTTCTTTATTTACAACCAGGAAAGGTGCATCAAGTTTAATAAGACCGAGTTTGATGTGTAACGGGGAAATTATGGATGCTATGGCAAGAATGACCCCAATATTGAATATATTAGACCCTATAACGTTTCCGACAGCGATATCGCCATGGCCCTTCATTGCACCGCCAACGCTTACAACCATTTCTGGAGCACTCGTCCCAAAAGCAACAACGGTTAAGCCCACGACCAGGGGTGTAAGTCCAAGGCGTCTGGCAAGTGAAGCCCCGCCTCGAACCAATATCTCGGCACCTGAGGTGAGGATAATCAGCCCAAGTACGAGAAAACTTGTTTGGAGTACCATATAAAATATCCAGCCGAACGATTTAGGTAAAACGCGACAATCACTACCCGGAATCAAAAAACTTTTTCCCGCAAAAAAACCCTGGGGCCTTTTTTATCAGAGCCAGCGTTGGGCATGATGCAGTTCCCGTCTACCCAACCTTATCGAATGAGCTTGATCCCGAAGTCGTCCATGGTGATCAGCCTTTTCTTGTAGAGGGCGCCGACGGCTTTTTTGAACACCTTCTTGCTGATCCCGAACAGGGTATAGATCTCTTCCGGCGGGGTTTTGTCGGTGACCTTTATTTTGCCGCCATGGTTCCGGATGGTGTCGAGAATCCTCTTTGAGACATCGTCTATTTTCCCATACCCTCCCTGCTGCAGACAGAGGTCGAGCTTGCCGTCTTCGCGGATTTTCTTGATGTATCCCTTAAGCTCCTGGCCGATGGAAAGCGGCTGGAAGATCTCGTTTTTATAGAGCATGCCGGTATGGGCATGGTTCACAACCGCCCGGTAGCCAAGCTCCGTTTTTTCAAGGATAAAGAGACTCACCTCCTCGCCTTCTTCATAGCTTGCCGGTTTCCGGTCAAGAAACTTGTCAAGCTTGGCCGAGGCGGTAATCCGGCCGCTTTTCTCGTCCAGAAAAATATAGACGTTATACGCCTTGCCCTCATCAAGCCTTGCCGGTTGCTCGCTCTTCGGCAGGAGCAGGTCCTTCTGCATCCCCCAGTCGAGGAAGGCCCCGGCCGAAGACTTTGCCGCAACCCGCAGCCGGGCAAACTGGCCCACCGTGGCAAAGGGCTTGCTGGTGGTTGCCCGGAGATGATTCTCCTTGTCCTGATAGACAAAGACCTCAACCTCGTCACCCGCCTGGCAATCCTTCGCCACATACTTGTACGGCAGCAGAATATCGCCCGACTCCCCACCATCGAGGTGAACCCCGTAATCCCGCACTCTTTTTACCGTAAGCCTGTTTATTTTACCGATCTCTGCCATATCACACCTTTGGGGACTGCAATTTTTCCTTTTCGATGATCCCGGCGGTCATCACAAAACGCATCGCCTTCTCGATGGGAATATCCAGAGGAGTGAGCTTGTCGGATGAGATTAAAACCGTATAGCCGCCGATCTGGTAGCTGAAGGGAAGATAGACCGCGACCTTGCCGGCAGCCATCTCGCTCCCCAGAAAGGAAAGGTCCCGTTTGGTGACAAAACCGACCAGGGTCATGCCGTTGAAATCCACCGTCACCACCTGGCGCGGCCCCTTGGACTTTCCTTCCATCAGAAAGGTCAGAAATTCCCTGGTCGCGCCGTAGATGCTCTTGACCAGCGGCACCCGGTAAATGATTCCCTCGAACCTGTTGATAACGGCGGTAATCAGGATCGACTGCATCAGGAGACCCGCCACGAAGATCATCGCAAGACTCGCCGCAAGCCCCATGCCCGGTCGGTACCAGTGGTCCGGCATCACAAACTTCAGGAGCGGCCCGAAAAAGGTTTCGGCGGAGCCGATGACCCAGAAAAAGAGGTAGATCGTCGCCGTGATCGGCAACAGGGCCACGAGGCCGGTCAGAAAGGTTTTATTGAAGTCGCGTAATGAGGCCATATTCGGATTGATCCTTTCACCCTTCGGGTATAAGTCTCGAAGTCTCGCATGCTCGCTTTCGCCCAAGGGCAATAGTTTCGTATAAGCAGGCACGCTGCTTAACTTAACTAATCGGTACGGGCAGACGAGCTGCTCAACTTAAGCTTAATATTTAATTGCTTTCTTGCAAAATATTCTCACGGATGGTCCCGGCAAATCAACTGCCGCAGATTTGTTCCACCAGTTTCCGCAACCGGAGCGAAGCCGCCTCGATTTCATCCGGGCTCGCGAAGGCCATGACCCTCTCGATCTTCTGCGGATCGAAACCACTCCGCAATGGATGATGGCCCTGGAGTGCCGCGACAAAGGCGCGATCGTTCCGATCTTCCGGTTCGTCCGACTGTTCCGCATCCGGCATTTCATACCAGGCAAGAAAAAGAGGCTCAGCCATCGCCTGCCGGACCTCCTGTTGCAGCCCGATGGTTGCCGCAAAACCATGCCGGAACAGATCGGTGACGCACCAGACATCGAGCAGTGCGGAGGCCCTGGCCGGAGCCTCGGCACTGTCCGGTGGACAGGGAGGGTCTTCAGCGGCCAGCAATATCTGCAGCCCCAGGGAAATGGTGTCACGCACCCGCTCGGCAATATCGACAATCTGTTCAATCTCTTTTGTTGTTTCGCCATAGGCGATGACCGCGCTGTTGATCGTCCAGACGATCTCCTGCTCCAGGCGCGAGAGAGCATCATGATCGGTGATCAGGGACAGGGCCTGCTCAAGAAGACTGGACTCGCTTAAAGGCGCGGCATAGAGCGAAGGCAGCCGGGCAACTTTGCTGTCGAATAATTCCCGGTGCTGCGGCCCGGCCTCGCGGTCGGCAGGCCTAGAAAAAAGAACGGCGGCTTCATCGGGGGCGGAAAAACCCAGATCTTCCATGCGGCCGGTACGAAAGCGCAGAGCTTCTTCTTCAATCTGGGTCGGAAGGTCCACCCGAACCTGGCGCAGAAGATGATGAGCGGAGTCGGGGTCATACCGGTAAAGGGCGTCCAGCACCGTGAACGGGTGGATCTTCAGCGCAGGTCCCTCCTTCGCCTCCAGGAGAAAAAAACCGTCCGGAGTCATGACCCTGGGGCGCTCGCTTTCTTCCTCATCCTCCAGCGGAACCTCATCGATATCCGGATCATAAACGGTGATGGTCTTGGTCAGGAAAAGCAGCTGCTCGACAAAATTGAGCGAGTAAAAGGCCTTCGCCAGCGATTCAGCGCCGCCCTGAGAGTATGCGGTCATCCATTGATCAAGGCTGTCGGGGGCGAAATCGTAACGGTTCCAGCAGTCGAGATCGATACACGCCTCCAGCTGCTCCTTGTTCAGTTCCAGGAGAACCGGCAGGGCCTGGTCCAGCCCGATCTCTCTGATGATGTAATACGCCTCGAGCGGTTCAAGAGCCGCGACCTCGGAAGCGAGATCGGATGAGGCCAGCAGACGCTCTCCCCGGCGGGCCAGGGCACGGGTCAGGTCGGCACGGAAAGGGGTTAATTCGATAATAGTGTTCTTGGACATATTCTCCTGTTGATCTTCATTTGGGATTTTCATTTACCGCCAGCATTCGCTCACACCCTCCGCACAACAGCCTCGGAGTCTCACTCACAAAATATTCTTTTCGGCTTTAAAATCCACATCTTCGGCCCATTCCCGGCAGGCCTCAAACTCCGCCATGATCGGCTGTCGGCCGGTTTCTGTCACCTTTGCACAATACTCCCTGACTTCGGGATGTTTTTCCATCAGCGCGGCGAGTTCTTTTATCTCCGCAGGATTCAGCCCTTTGTAAGCCTGAAGCTTCCCACCGAAAAAGGAAAAGCCGAGAACCGGCACCACGAACAGACCAAAAGCCACCATTTCCAGGGTGTCGCTCGGGGGGGAATCCGACAGAATAATCCAGGCGATCAGCAGCAGACCGCAGAGCGAAGGGGCAAGGAATAGAGCTGCCCCCAGCCGGTACCTGCCATGATTTTTGAAAAGATCAGCCGGTGGTTTCCGGGTAATATCAATCTTCATCTTTTTTATTCCAATAGTTTCAGCAAAATAGTGTTCAATAACGGGACGGCACCTGACCATCTTCTGAAAAGCCATTCTACTATAATCATCTTCTCTGTGATAGCTCTCTTCAGCAACGGAAATATTAAGAGGAAAACACAGCACAATCTTGCCGATGAACAAAAAACCGCATTCACATCCGCCCATGTTTTATGCTAGTATCGAATGTATCCGAGCGATGCAGTTCCCAGGATGCGCCATCGGAACCGCCGGAAGGCACAAATGACTAGCTCACATATTTATGATTACCCTCTACAGACAGGTGCCCTATGACCCAAAACGCTTCAAGCTGCGGACTCTGCGGAAAAAAAACCGACCCCTCTTCACTCAGCAAATGCAAGGCCTGCGGCAAAAAATATTGCCCCAAGTGCCAGAGTCCTTCGTCAAACCAGAAATACTGTATCGAATGCGTCAACATGGGCGGCGTTGTCAAACACTGAGAGTGTTTTCAGATCTCATTATTTTTTCTGGAGTTGATCCATCCTGCCGGATATTATCTGCAAGGTTTGAGCATCGTTCACCTTCTGGCAGAGAGTGCGTGGATCCAGGATCCTGAAAGGGGCCAGACGCCGCCATTTTCCGGCATGTGGTAACTGAGAATATCGTTATGAACTCTTTCGGCATTCTGCTCTTTCTCGGATTTTTCTTCGGTACCGGGTATGCCGCACTGCGGTTTTTCTCAAAACTTGCCGGGGTCAACATGACATCCGCCATGATCTGGGGCTTCAAGGCCAAAAGGTTTGAACTGGTCCTGAACTGGGGCATGTTCTACCTGATCGCCTTTGTGATGACCTTTGCCCTCCTGCAGAAGCCCTTCATGCTCCTGACCATGAATGTCTCCCACCGGGGCGCCCTGCTTGGTTATGCCATAAATGACGAAACGGCAAATCTCTACGATCCGCTCCAGGATGAATATCTCTCCTTCCGAGTCCTCCCCTCGCCGCCCCCGGCTGCCGAACGGTTTGACGAGACCTTCGACGTCGTTGCCCTGTACCGCCCCTTCCTGTCGGATTATTACCAGAATATCGAGCTGCAGAACATCTATCTCGCTCTGTTCTTCATGTTCCTCTCCGCCCTCGGGCTTTCCCTGATGTACCTGATCATGTACACCCTGGCCAGGGCCTATAGCAGTGAGATGAAGCTTAAGCGGGACATTTCCCATCGAATTGTTCTTGCCAGGTTCCGGGAAGTAACCGGCTATCGATTCTCCAGGGTCGCCAACTCGTTCGTTCTGATCATCATTCTCTCTTCCTTCATCGGCGGGTTCATGGTCAACCGAATCACCCGGGGCTATGAAAAAGAATTCCTGCCGGCACAGGAGTACTTCAGAAGCAAGATCATGGAAACCGTCGCCCCTGAGAAAGTTCTGCTCGGCCGGGTGATCCGGCGAATGTTCGGCCATAAAAAAATTTACGCCCAGCCCGAGAGGGACAGCCACGACACGAGTGACCGGACCATCCCCACCATCACCTATACGGTCGAGTTCCCGAACATGGTCAAATACACACCGGTCTATCTCCAGATTACCTATATCGGAGATGATGAGAGCAATCCGATCATCAAGAAGCTCAACGAGTCTTTTCCCCCGCGCACCTCGACCTGGAACGATGTGATCCTCGCCTCCCCGGAGGCCATGGAACCAATCGACCTGCCGGAACGCAACTTCAGGGTGAACAGCGATTACTCAATTTCTCTGGTGATGGAGGAGTGATTAACGGCAAGGTAATATCTTGATATAATTACAAATTACAAACAAAAGATACCAGCAGTCCCGCCTCATTCAGATATTTTCTCCGGCGCAGGACACCGGCGAGGATTGCGATCAGCCACCAGCCCATCAGCCCCCCTGCCCCGAACAGGGCAAGAGCGGGCAGGCAGTTGAAAAGCCCTCGATCAATCATCGCCTTGTCCGGGTGACCAGGGTCATAGAGAACGTTCACCGACTCACCACTCTGATAGAGCGGCGGGTTCATGCCGATCCGGTCGGTAAAGAGGACTTCCTTTCCACTTTCAGCGATAAAACTGACCACCGGATAATAGCTGGGGCCGGAATCACTCCCTGCACTGCGACGGCTTTCCAGCCTGACCACTTCGCCCTCTGCGGCGAGGGCCTTCCCGGTAAAGCCCTGCAGCGCCAGGTACAGATACCAGCCGCCGATCAAGAACCCCAGGGCGATGACCGCCACCAGCGGACTCCAGAGCAGGGCGTTGCGGTCATGATACTTTACCCGCTCCCGGATCTCCCGGTCAGTCAGCAGTCGTCCTCCCCGGTGTTTTTTGACTCGCTCCTTTCTCATTCTTGACCTGAAAGCATCCTTTGTTTCCCATTCACTGCGCGGCTTGATGATCCCGCTCAGTTTATAAGCTCCATACCCGAGAACACCCAGCCCGATCAGCGCGCTGTAGAGATTGAACTCAAAGTGAGCGACCGCACCGTAAATCAAAAGCTGTCCAGGTGCTGCAAATACGAGCCCGATGACCAGACCAATTCTGCCCGGACGCCGCACCGTATCAAGATCATCGTCATCAACCAGAAGCCTGACTCCGCTGCCGGGGATCTTATCGCTGATCCAGTTGCCCGACGAGTCACCGTCGGCCTGAACCGATTCACCCTGCAGATTTTCAAATTCGAAAACCGGGCGGTACATCTCCGAGGTAAAGTTCTTTTTATTTCTGCCGGCGGCCGCCTTTTTATTGCGGCTGGCCGAGTAACGCAACAGGCCATAGAGTGCAAACGGAGTGGCCATAAAGATCAGGTTGAACAGCATATACCGGCGGAGATTGTTCATGATGAATCGTTTCGGATTTTCCGGGTCATAGTAAACCGCGGTTTTGTCACCCCGCCTGAATTTCTTTCTGGCAGTGCTCAGTCGGTCGGCAAGTTTCCATCGCTTTCCATGCAGATCCTTAAAGGCCAGGACCGGTGTGTAGGTGGTGCTCCCATCGTCGGACCGGCTTTCAATATCGACCACCACCGCCGGCGCGAGAACCCCGGTGGCACGAAGCGTCAACACATCATACGACTGCCAGGCCCCGAAGACCAGAAACGACACGGGGACACAGATGATCAGCAGGACAAAGAGCGACGCGAAAAAGGTACTGAAGGGACTTCTCCGGAACTGCTCTGCATACGATTCCTGTGGCTTGCCCCCGGCACCCGTTGTCTGCTCTGATTCTTCCTGGACCGGTACCTCATTTTCATCAACCGCAAGCGTTCTCGCCCCGGTCACCCGGACCCCGACTATTCGCCCGTAAACCCGGCGTCGATATATTCGGACTGAAATAAAGTCCCAGATCAGAAGAACGCCGATACCGGACAGAAGCAATCCGCCGAAAAGCATCCAGACACTGTTCCAGGCCTTCATTGAACTGAAGATCGCGTCAAACATTATCTTCCCTGAGATAACCGGCGGCAACTAATGATGCAATCCGCCATACCTTGTTCCATGTGGTGCGTCATGGGATCATTCTAATCATATCCGTCGGACGGAAGCAAATCCCACGGGACATATCAATCAGGGATCGGGATCCCGTCGCAATAATCGATTGCCGTCTCGGGGACCCGCCGGCAAAATCATATATTGCATGAAATTTTTCTGGCTGATAGGTTGGGATCTTAAATTTTCCGGTTCTCAACTACTCACAGGTACTCAATGCTTGATCAAGCGATGCAATTCTATCTCACCAATTATGCCTTTCAGGGGATCACGAACCTGATTCTGGTTTTCGGCACCCTTACCCTGACGACCCTGATCCTGCTCGGTCCTGAAAAAAAGCAGCCCGAAGATCACCGGCACCCCCTGTTCGGTCGTTACACCAGGCAGATTCCAAACATCATCTCCCTGATGCGTTTTCCGCTCGGCCTCTGGATCTTCTGTGTCCATTACTTTCCCGCTCTCCATCATCCCCTGGCAAATTTCAGCTTCCATCTTTCCTTTGCCCTGATCTGCATCCTGGATAATCTCGACGGCAAATTTGCCCGTAAGTGGAATGCGGTTACCGAAGACGGCAAGGCCCTCGATCCGGCGGCCGACAAATGGGTGACCTTCTGTCTTGCGGTCACGGCATATCTCTATGGTGATTTTCGCTGGTGGGGGGTAATAATCATCTTCGGCCGGGAAATCATCAGCATGCTGCAGCGGGTCCGTCTCAAACGGCGGGGCGAAGATGTCGGCGCCAAATGGATGGGCAAGATCAAGGCCGGGGTCCAGTTTACCGTTCTCTATATTTTTCTCCTGCGGGTGGATATGCTGCCCGGCACCATCTTTCTTGAGGTCATCGCCCAGGCATTCCCGGACAATATGATGCTGTGGGGAACCATTCTTTTGTGCTTCTGCACGATGATCTCCCTGTTTCCTTTCTTCCGGTCATTTTCCTATGTCAATGCCTACACCCAGTCCCAAAGGAAAGAGTCAAACAAGCCGTGGTATATTGTAATGATTCCGAATCTATTCACCCTCGGCAATTATCTTTGCGGGGTTACCGCAGTGTTTTTCGCGATGCCGGAGGTGGAGGTCCAGCACCGTTCCTTTGTCGTCCTTTTCTGGATCATGTCGGCAGCTCTCTGCGACGCCTTTGACGGCCCTCTTGCCCGAAAATTAAAAGCGCACTCAGAGTTCGGGGCCGCTCTTGATTCGTCTACCGATCTATCCACCTTCGGACTGGCCACCGCGGTCATTATCTATCTGCGTTTTTCGGAACTGAAAGGCGCCCTGTCCCATCTGGGGATCGTTCTGGCCATCGTCTATTTCATCTATGTTCATCTTCGCCTGGCATATTTCACCAAACTTGCAGAACAGAAAGAGGACAAGAGCGTCAAAAGCGATTTCGTCGGGATGCCTTCGCCGACGGGAGCTGTTTCGGTGCTGGTCGCATTCACCTTCTTTGAGAACATCTACCTTTTAGCATCTTCAATTGTTCTCATCTCGCTTCTCATGTACAGCAAGCTTGATTTTATCAGCCACTCAAACTCACTGAAACACAAGCTGTACAAATACTTTCAGATTCCGACGATGCTTGCCGGTTTCACCATGCTGCTGGTCCTTATCTTCCAGCAACCTTTTGTCAGCTCCCATTTTTCCCGGGAACTCATTGTATATTTTCACCTCTGCTCGTGGCTCCTGGCGGTTCCCATCGGCATTTATATTTTGGATGCGTGCTACCGGACGTATTTCACGGTCAAGAACGGGGTCGACTGACCTGCCTGTTTATTCCACGCTTTTGTTTCAGGAGAGAAGCGACACGCCGGCAGTGGAGCGCCGGATTGTTATTTTATCCTGTTCCAGATGTGGACGCCGACGGCGTTGATGTAAACAACCGGGAGAATTGCCGCAAACAGCTTAGCATAGGAAGTGAGGATCTCGGTGTGGATCACGGCAAGAAAAACGCCAAAGGAAAAGGCGGCCGAAACGGTCCATAATATAATTTCAACTTTCTTGAGCATTGAGAGTAAATCCGGCCTTCGGGTTTGAGATTGAAACTGCACATTCAGTTTCGGGAATATAACACAGCCGCAACATCGCTTTCATCAATTATCCGTAGCAGATTACCGCTTCTTTAGCTCGCAAATAATGACTCAATCGGCAGTTCAGGCCGGGATGACGTTTTCAGGTTTCAGGGATAGGCAGGGGTCGCCCCCGGTCTCGAGGCCACATAGGAACCGAGACGGTTTGCCTCACGAAGACATTCCGGCAGGTCAATCCCTCCCAGGTAACCGGCGATAATCCCTGAGAAAAAGGCGTCCCCGCTGCCCACGGTGTCGGCCACCTTTACCGGAAAACCGGGGTGGGTATAACACTGCCCGGAGTTGACAAGCATTGCCCCATTACTGCCCCGGGTCACCGCAAGCAGTTCAAGGTCAAAGGCGGCAAGGAGCGATGCCGCAATCTCATCCTCACTCCCCTCTTTGCCGACCAGGGCTTTATTCAAAACGGCCAGCTCATCACTGTTGACCTTGACCACCCGGGCTGCCTGCAGCGAGTCCCGGACATGGTCCAGAGAGGTGAAGGGCGGGCGCAGATTGACATCATAAAAAATGGTTTCGGCCTGTCGCCAGAGGCGCCGGATCGCTGCCCGGCTTTCCGGCTCGCGTTGAGCCAATGTACCGCACACCAGATTGAAGGGGCGGCCTGCCACCACCTTTTCCACTGCCGGAGCCCGGATATGGTCCCAGGCGGCGGGTTTCGCGATATCGAAATGGGGTTCATTCCGGCTGTCGACTGTCACCACCACCCGGCCGGTGGGATACTCTGCATCGAGTTGGATTCCGTCCACGGCGAGGCCGAGTGCTCTGACTCGGGCCAGGGTCAGGCGCCCAAGATCATCGTCCCCGATCCGGCCGGCCGCCAGTACCGGCAGCCCCCGGGCTTGGAGATGATAGGCCACGTTCAGTGGCGCGCCACCCAGAACACGGTGATCCGGAAACTCATCCCAGACGATCTCGCCGATTGAAACAATCAATTTTTTTACCATAAGCCCTACCTGTGCTGAATGCTTTATGATAGTCTGAACACATCCGCAGTTTTTTTTAGTATAGGTCACCTGGCCCCGGAGTGCAAAAAACGGGTCTGTCGCCCCTTTGCCGCCTTCTCATAAAACCAAGGAAAAGCCATGATTGACAACCTGATGTACTTTATCCGGGACAATCGAGATGTCGTCTACAGTCTGTTTCGCCGCTTCCAGGAAACCGGCAAAAACCTGATGCTGCGCACCGAGCTCTGGGATACCTTCACCCTCTACTGCAGCGATACCGGCAATGAAGACCTCCTTGAATCCCCACTGGCCGAGGCCATTGCCCACACCCAGGAGGCCGCCATCGCCTCACCATGGCTCTATCTCGACGTCCGGCCCCGGGTGGCTCACTGGCATTATCTGCGCTTCCACTTCGAGGCCATGACCATTGAAGAGGTTTCCGTCTCGCAGTTTCTTTTTTTCAAGGAGGGGCTGGTCACCAGCGACCCCGGCTTCCGGATCCTGGAAATCGACCTCACTCCCTTTGAGCGACACTTCCCCAAGATGACCCAGACCCGCTCCATCGGCCATGGCGTCGAGTTTCTGAACCGTCGTTTTTCCAGTCGTCTGGCCAATGATCTCGCCAAGGGCGATGAGCTGATCCTCTCCTTTCTGAAAGTTCATGGCTATGGCGGTATTCCTTTTATGATCAATGACACCATCGGGAACATGTCGGACCTCCAGCAGGCCCTGCGCACCGGTATGGAGTTTCTGGCCAACCAGCCGGGCGCCGCAACCTGGCAGGAGGTCAGCACCAGGCTTCAACCGATGGGTTTTGAGCCGGGCTGGGGGCGCCGGGTTGACCGGATCATTGACAGTTTCAGCCTGCTCGCCGACATCCTTGAAGCCCCGGACCATGGCTCCCTGGAACAATTTTTCAGCCGCATCCCGATGATCTTCAACGTGGTGATTCTCTCCCCGCACGGTTATTTCGGCCAGGAAAACGTCCTTGGCCTGCCCGACACCGGAGGCCAGGTGGTCTACATCCTCGACCAGGTCCGTGCCCTGGAAAAGGAGATGCGCTGCCGGATCCATGAGCAGGGCCTTGATATTGAGCCGCAGATCATCATCCTCACCCGCCTGCTTCCCGAAGCCGGCGACACTACCTGCAACCTGCCTGAGGAGCTGGTCAGCGGCACCAGAAACGTCAAGATTGTCCGCATCCCCTTTCGCACCAGAGACGGCTCCATCATCCCGCAGTGGATATCACGTTTCGAAGTCTGGCCTTATCTGGAACGCTTCTCGCTGGAGGCGGAACGGGAAGTCCTGGCCCGCCTGGGCCGCCGCCCAGATCTGATCATCGGCAATTACTCAGACGGCAACCTGGTGGCCACCCTCATGGCCATGCGTCTCGGAGTCACCCACTGCACCATCGCCCATGCGCTGGAAAAAACCAAATACCTTTACTCCGCCCTCTACTGGCAGGATATGGAGGAGCAGTACCATTTTTCCTGTCAGTTCACCGCCGATCTCATCGCCATGAATGGTGCCGACTTCATCATCACCAGCACCTACCAGGAGATCGCCGGCAGCGACAACATGGTGGGCCAGTATGAGAGTTACTCCGCCTTCACCATGCCCGGCCTGCAGCGGGTGGTCAGCGGGATCAATGTTTTTGATCCCAAATTCAACATCGTCTCGCCCGGTGCCGATGCCGATGTCTATTTTCCTTACTCCGAAAAAGAGCGGCGCCTATCCACCCTCCACGCAGAACTTGATGAGCTGGTCTTCGGCGGCACCAGGGCCGAAAGCCGCGGCGTTCTCGAAAATCAGGACAAGCCGCTGATCTTCTCCATGGCCCGTCTGGACCATATCAAGAACCTCACCGGCCTGGTCGAGTGGTATGCCGGAAATCCGCGTTTGCGGGAGAAAACCAACCTGCTCCTGATCTGCGGCACGGTCAACCCGGACAACTCCGCCGACAACGAGGAGCGCGCCCAGATCCACCGCATGCACTCCCTCTTTGACGAGCATGGTCTGGACAGCGAGGTCCGCTGGCTCGGCATGCGCCTCGACAAAAACCTCACCGGCGAACTCTACCGCTACCTGGCCGACCGCCGCTCCGCCTTTATCCAGCCCGCCTTCTTCGAGGCCTTCGGTCTGACGGTGATCGAGGCCATGGCCTCCGGCCTGCCCACCTTTGCCACCAGTTACGGCGGCCCCCTGGAGATCATTGAAAACGGGGTGTCCGGCTTTCATATCAATCCCAACCACGGCGATGCGGCCGCCGGGATCATTGCAGATTTCTTCGCCCGCTGTGAAACTGACCCGGAACACTGGCATGACCTCTCCGAGGGCGCGATCAAAAGGGTCCGGAGTCATTACACCTGGGAACGCTACGCCAGACGATTGCTGTCGCTGACCTGCATCTACGGCTTCTGGAAATTCGCCACCAACCTCGACCGCCAGGAAACAAGCCGCTACCTTGAGATGCTCTACCATCTCCAGTTCCGGCCGCTGGCAGCAAAACTTGAGGAGAAGAAATAAAAAGGCCGGCTTTTTTAAAACTCAATTTTCTGAGTTTGGTTCATCTCACGGCAATAAAGGGTTTTAGCGACTTTTTCGTGCCTGTATCCTGCAAGAAGGCAGAATCCAGAAGTCAGAAGCCAGGAGAAAAAATTAATAATCAGTCATTCTGGCTCCTGGCTCCTGACTTCTGAATTCTCATCATGGAATGCCGCCATAACTCTGAATCATTTTATGACAGCAAACCAATCCCTTAAGACACGTCAGAAAGTTGATTTTTAAACCATGCCGAAATGGTGGAGACCGTCAATGATCCCGGCGGCAAAGGGTTCTTTGCTGAAGTAGAGGCGGGGTTTACCCTTCAGCTTCTCAAGCTCCTCGGCATAATTCCCCACCACCAGGCCGCGGGTCCGGCCGAGGAGCATGTCCTCGTCATTGCCTGAATCCCCGGAGACCATGACATGACGGGGTGGAAATCCGAACTTGTCGATCACATAGTCGATCGCCTTGCCCTTGGAGGCACGGAGCGGCAAAACATCAAGAAACTGGCTGTGGGAATAGATTATCTCACAGTGGAGCTTCGCTTCGTCCAGCATGTGATGGACCCAGGCCAGATAGTCATAGTCATCGGCCATGTAATAGCTGATCTTGTGACTGCGTTGCCCCTCGGCCTCCTGAAAGGTGAGAAACTTCACCGCTCCCAGCACCTCCTTGATCCTTTCCGGTTGCCAGCGGTAGGCGATATGCTGCTGCCACCCCTTGTCCAGCCGGAGATCGGGGCCGTAATAGATTTCAGTACCCACCGAACAAATCAGGACATCGGGAATCGGGATATCGTACTGCGTCATCGCGTCCAGGGCCAGGCCGATACTGCGGCCGGTGGCAACCCCCCAGGCCATGCGGTCGCGATTTTCCTCAAGCAGATCGAGAAGCCGGTGCAGGCTTTCATCATCACCGATCAGGGTGTTGTCAATATCGGTGATAAAAAGGTGATTGAGGCCGGTAAGGCGCTTGCCGAAAGAGGGGGGCTTGCGGGCCGCAACCGGCAAGGAGGTTTCCTCCCTGCTTACCGAAGCATTAAAATCTGGAAAGATCTTATGGAGCTGATCAATGGTCTTCTGACAATGGGACTGCCAGGAATAATGGCTGAGTACGCCGTTGATGCCGTTGTTTGAAAAGGTGTTCCATCGTTCGGGATCGACCAGGATGGTCTGGATGGCCCGGCCGATCTCCTCCGGGTCTCTGGCATTGACCAGAATGCCATTTTCGCAGTTCTCGACGATGTCCACCGGGCCGCCGTCATCGGTGGCGACAATGGGCAGGCCGCAGGCCGAGGCCTCGATCAGGGTGAGTCCGAAAGGTTCCACCAGGGCCGGATTGACGAAAACGCCCCTGTTTTCGGCACAAAGACGATAGAGTTCCGGGACCTCGGTGGAAAAATCATGCTTTTTGGGGATGGCCATTTTCCCGTAGAGGTTAAAACGGTCCATCTGCAGCAGCATGTCGGTGAGGACCCCCTTTTCATTTTCCTCCATGGTCGTGATATTCTGGCGGATACCGGCAAAGACGGCAAGGTTGGCCACCGCCTGGAGATCCCTGTTACGGCCATACGCCTCGATCAGGCCGGTGATGTTCTTGCGGTGGTCGGGTCGGCAGAGCACCAGGATAAAGGGCTTTCCGGGATGGGCCCAGAACCTCCCGAGTTCGGCGAGCAGAGTCACCCTGGTCTGCTTGACCTCTTCGCTCATCAGACCGTTATCAAGCTGGGAATCGTAATAGGGGTAGAAGGTGGTCATATCGATGCCGGGCGGAATCACCTCGTAGCGCCCCTCGGCAAAATTATCATAGAGACCGTACTGCTTCTCGATCTCCTGCTGGGTCGAGGTGATGATCTGGTCGGAATGAAGAATAATCTCCTCTTCGACCTGGATCCGGGTATCCATATGATACTGCTTGACGATATCGGCATGACTCATGCCGTCGGCCAGCAGCTTGGCCATCTTGTTCCGGCCCATGGAATGACCGGTGAAGATGAAGGGTGCGTCAAAGGCGGCGGCGAGCTCCATGGCCACCAGACCGCCATCGGCATAATGGCCGTGAAACAGATCCGGCACCCTGTTCTCGCCCTGGATAAAGCGGATGGTGTTGTCGACAAACTCCTGAAGATGGGGCCAGAGCAGTTCCTTGCGGATATAATGGCGGCCGCCGCAACCGATCCGCACCAGACGCGCCTTGTCGGAAAGGGGTTCGATCACCTGGCTGTAGTCTCCGGCTACCGACTTGTCGTCGATCAGGCGGGTCACAAGGTCGACCCGGGCCACATCATCACGATCAGCGAGGGCTCTGGCAAGCTCCAGGACATATTTGACCTGCCCGCCGGTATCGGCATCGCGCCCCAGCTCGGGCGAAGTCCCGCGAATCAGGCCATGAATACTGAAAAGCTGTAGATATAATCCATCGTCGTCCATTTTCACCCATCTCTAATTAATTATGCCATCCGATTTTCTTGTGGATCAATTCTAACCCGATTTGCCGCAATGTTTCAAATTCCCGAGTAAAAAAAGGATGCAAACTCCGCTCACAACCTTTCTATTGATTTTACCCGCCCGACCGCGCCGCTTTCCAGCCGGACCTTGATGCCATAGGGATGACTCGGGGATTGAGTCAGAATGTCTCTGACAATTCCTTCGGTGAGTCTGCCTGAACGCTGGTCTTCCTTCCGGACAATGAAAACCCGCTGGCCGATTTTGATATCCTGCCGCTTGATGGCGTTCACAATGAAGCCTTCCGCTCTCGTTCTAGTTTGTTCTTTCTGGTGGTGACGTACAGAGCCTCAACTTTTGCCCTGGCCCAGGGAGTCTTGCGCAGGAGTTTCAGGCTGGAACCCACCGTCGGGTTTGTTGTAAAGCAACGAATTCTGATCCATTGCCCCAGCTTTTCCCAGCCATAGATGCGGACCAGATAATTGACGATCTCCTCCAGGGTCACGCCGTGGAGCAGATCATTTTCCTGTTACTCACGCATGAACCAACACCCTCCTGTTTGAATGAAAATGCTGACGGGTAAGCATAAAATCTTTTCACAAATTCTCAATAACTGATAAAGCTGAGTTGAGCAGCTTGCCTGCTCGTACGAAACTTATACCCGCAGGGTGAAAAGCTGAGTTGAGCAGCTTGCCTGCTCGTACCGATAAGCGAGCATGCGAGACATCGAGACTTATACCCGCAGGGTGAAAAGCTTACGTTGAGCTTTTCTCCTGGCTTCCGGCTCCTGGCTTCCGGCTCCTTGTGGAACACATGCACTCACAAATCCCCGACCCCCCCTTGATGATCGGGAGATTAGCCAAACCCGGAAAGTTGTGGTCATTACTTTAGAAAAGGCTCGGCCGGTTGATCGGATAAAATCCTGAGAAATCAAGGATGCAGTCAAAGACATGTGGCGCCTGATACTTAAAACATTTCTGGTGACTTTGCTCACGGTTCTTGTGATCGGTGGGGCGGTGATTTATTCCCTCAAACACCGGACGATACCTGATGTCCGTGAATCCATATCACCACCCCCCGGTGACGGAGTCCGTTTCGACAGGATTTCCTTCTCCCTTGAGATTCGCAAAAAATTTATCCAGCACGGCTGGTCCCCGGAAGCGGTAAAAAGCCTTCTCAGCCTGAATGGTGACTGGTTTGCCACCCTCCATCAGGCGGATCCGTCGGCATACAGCAAGCAAATCTCGCTGCTGACCGATCTCGGCAATTTCCCGAATCTTATGCCGTTTCTGGCAGAACACCCGGAAAGCGCTCCGCTGTTCGCAATTGCCGAAAAACCCGACCTCCTGCTCCGCCTGTTTGAGTCGGCGGGAGCTGATTACGATTTTCTCGTCAATCTTTACGTCCTCCATGCTACTCCGACCGGCAATTTTCTGCTCACCGCCGCCCTGCAAAACAATCTGGATCTGATCGAAAGACTCTACCGGCGAGGCCTGGTTGGCAGCGAAACGCTCTTTTTTTTCGACCATTCCGATGAGAGCGGGTTCGAATACGAACAGTGGCTGCGGGAAATTCTTCTCGTCAAGATGGACAAATCGGATGCCGAACTGGCTTCCCTGCTCAATATGGTCCTGAGATACGGGCCGGAAATACGTCTCCGCCTGCGGAACAATGAGTCCTTCCGCGTTTCCTTCCGTGCCACAATCTGGCCCAGGCTGGTCAGGGTCGCGGCGGACAACCACAACATGTTTGACATCTATCTTGATGATCCGAGAATCTGGGACCTCCTCGCCCTGCCTGAAGGAGAAGAACTTCTGCGTCTTCGCGGCCCTCTGCCCATCGACCTGCTCTACGGCTACCCGGAACTGGGAAGATCACCGTACCCTCAAGAGCTGCACGAAACCGTGATTCAGTCTTTGCTCCAGGGTGATGAACAGACGATCCAGGCGCTGATAAAATTCCGTGACGAGCCATTGTTTCATGAGTTGGCCCTGCGCCCTGTAGCAACCTCGATAAAAACCGCCGCTTTCAAGGCATTGTTCGAGGCCGGCAACAACTATCATGATCTTCTCCGGCGCTACAGCGCCATGAGTGACGATGGCCTGCAGGCCGAAGTCGGGCCGCCGCCCGGCATCCTGACAATCTGGACGCCGTTTTACTACACCCTCTGGGAAGTACCCAAAAAACTGTTCCAGGGACGTAACCCTACCTCCAGCGAATGGTTCAACAGCATTGCCGACCCGGTATCCCTATTATTCCCGATCCTGAAAATCGGGGTCGCGGTGGTCAATGTCGGCAAAACCGTTTCCGAAGAGGAACAAACCGACCATCTCACCCCCGAGCTGAAAAAATCAAGCATCGAGGTTGCAGAACAACAGCTTGGCAAAGCGCTCGTCTCCCGGCTCAACGACCGGGAGCTGATCCCCTTCGGGGTGACCGGGATGCTGACCGGAATGCAGGAGTCCTATCGGGAGACGGTTTCCGCCACGACCGTTGTCGACAGCACCAAAGCCATCCGCTTCATGCTCGGTTACAGCGCCGCCAGCCCGGACTCCCTGGAGACCCTGAATCTTATTGACGGGCAGATCATGCTGCGCGGTGACGGCCGTCTCGTGATCAAACCCGGCAATGATTTCCCGGGCAAAGAGGTGAACAGATACCTCGCTGCATCGGCAGATACCTTCACCTCATTGAGCCTCGCCCCGGCCATTGACCGGCTGCAGGAATCAACCGGCGACCCGCCGCCCCGGACCGACCGCGATGATCTGCGGGCCTGGCGGCAAAACGTTTCCACCTGGTGGCTCATGCAGGCAAGCGGCATGTTCCGCAACAGATCGCCCGTCAACTGAAAACCAGGCCCTGACGAGAAATTCCGCCCCATGATCCTTCCCGGCGCCGGGTAAAAAGAGGATAAAAAAGTCACCACTGAAACTGGCGACTCCGGGCATTCGGTCAAGCTAATCCTTCGTCTTGGTCACGGATTGTGGTATACTTGACAGGAACTTCACTCCAGCCGAGATGCGGACAATAATGCGCCACAACAAAGAGATAACAAACCACACCGCCCGCACCTTTCATGCGGCAGAATCCGCCGCCGGTGAAACATGGTAAGCAAGCATCAGAAAGCATACCGTTTTGCGGTTTACGGCAGGGCCGCCTCCGGGAAGACCTGCATCCTGGCCGCCCTGGCGATGAAATGCGTTGCCCATCCCAGTGAATATACCAGCACCTGGATCCTTGAACCGGTCGGCATGGCCAAACCGGATGGGGCCCCGGAAACCTGGGATATCAAAGACCGGGCATCCGCTTTTCATCTGGGAAAGATGTGGCTTGAAAAAGCCATTGACCGCCTTTCCAGTGGCGAACTCCCTCCCCCGAACCCAAACCGTGCGGAACCTTTGCGTTATCTCTACCATTTCACCACCCCCAGCCACCGGACCTACCCGGTAGAGCTGATTGATTATTCCGGCGAGCTTATCGACCCGGCCATCAGCAATGACGAAATGGCCAAACGGCTCCGTGAACACCTGAGCGCGATGGACGGCATCCTGGTGTTGGCCGAAGTCTCCCGCCCGGAGGATGACCATAGCCAGCCGCTCTCAGCAGAACTTTTGAAACTCGAGCAGGCCTTCGCCATTCTGAAAAACGAAAACAGGGAAGGGCCGACCCTTGATATTCCCCTGGCCCTTCTGATCAACAAATGGGACCGGCGGAGTTCTCTTCGCTATACCACCCCGGAAAATGAATATCTGGAACTGCAAAAGTTTCTGGAAAAAAAACCGGAACCGCCCCACAAGGGGCTGGTCGATGCCCTCAAATATTCCGTGACCAAAGAAAACTTTCAGGTTTTTCCGGTCAGCGCCTTCGGCGAACATGAACTTGCCAGTGGTGCGGACAACACAATCATTGAACGGCCGAGATCGGTGTCCCCCCTGCAGTCATTCGGCCTTGAAGACGGATTCATCTGGGCGGCCCAACGCCGTGACAATATCGACATCACGAATTTCAGGGAGCGGGTCGCAAAAAAATCCGGTTGGTGTTTCCTGAAAAACGCGAGCGTCATTTTTTCAATTCCCCTGATCCGCGAGGGACGGACCCTTGCCAGACGTTTTCCGGATAAATCAACCGAGAAAACCATTGTCGAGAATGCCCTCAAACGGTATCTGCTGACCATTGGCGCCAACGCCCTCTGTTTTCTGGCCATTGCCTGCGTGGTTTTTTCGGTTGGCGAAGGAATCGCCGACAATTTCAGATACCGCTCCATCCTCTCCGCCAAGAGCGACCCCCAGGCCACTCACCAGAAACTGAAAGAAGACGAGACCTGGCTCGCCTCATACTATCGGGCGCCATTTTACCGTCACATCCTTTCACGCCTTCTGGTCATGGATAGTGACGAGGCGATGGCAACTCTCCGATCATTCCGGGAGCGACGCGAGGAGATGCAGTGGCGACCGGTTGAAGAGTCAACCGACGCCCTGCTTCGGGTGGAGCTTGCGAGAAGATACCTGGAGCAGTTCGGCGAAAATGGGATTCATGTCGATCAGGCCAACTTCATTGTATCGGAAGCGGAGCAAACCAAAAAATATCTTGAGAATCAGCTCCACATAACAAATATCGCCACAGTTTTCGAATCGGCCCAGCTCAAGGATACCCTGAGCGAAGAAGAACTGAAGGACCTCTACCTGCAGCTGCTCTCTCTGCCTTTTCCCGATGCTGTCTCTCCGGATCTGTATGCCCAGCAGAAAGAAATTCTGGGCCGGATCGTGAATGAAAAAATCAAATTCGCCAAAGACAAAGGAAAAGAGAAATGGCTCACATACCAGGAGCAGTATCTCGAAGCCATGCGTGAAGGCGATATCGGGCCGGCGGCTGAACTGTTAAATCAGATGCTTGTTCTGGCCGTGGCCGGGGATGAGACGGAGAAGCTTGCTGCCGATTTCCGGAACAGGGCGCTCGGCGAATTCACCAGACGAGTCAACACCCTATCCCGAAAGAAGCTCTGGGGACAGGCCCGGAAGATTATCCAGCTGGCCCTCGACAACCAGGAACTGATCGAGCAGCTCGACGCCCCCCGGATCAAAGAGCTGCAAAATCTGCACGGCGTGGTGGACCTCGCCGAAGACCGGGACCTCTACGATCAGGTGGTGAAATACAAGGACCTGGAGCACATCAACCAGTACCTGAAATATGGTCCGCTGAAAAAAATGGAGCGGCCGGTCACCAGCTATCAGCAGCATCTGACCAGGCTCGCCAATCCGCTTTCCCTCAAACTCGTTCTCGATAACATCAGCTGGGGCGGGAGCTGTGGGAAGAGCGATCTTCTCGTCACCTTCAACGGCAAGACCATTATTGAAAAAACAGGTTTCAGCCCGCCAAAGGGTGATGTTTCTTCGCAGATGGGCAGCACCCAGTTCCGGGCAAAATTGTCCGACATTGCCAGGGTCTACGCAAAAGTATCATGCTCTTCCTGGTGGACAGGCACCGATACCGGCGAAGTCAACTGGCAGGGCACGGTCGGGACGCTTCACGGTCTGCGTCTGAAACTGGACAGCAAGGATTCCGCCGACCGGGCAATTACCTTTACGCTTTCCGGCCTGCCTGAAGAAACTGTGCTCCCGGCGTGGGGGAATTGATGAGCAACCCTTTTCTGATAGCCGAAACCCCGAGGGGCGGTCCTTACGGGCATCGCTTTATCATTCCGCCGGGAACAGATCTCCAGTCAAGTGAGGTGGAGGCCTATTTCCAACGGGCCGCCCTGGGCCGGGGCAACGATTTTATCGCCGTCAACCATCAGGTGACGCAACACCTCCCCAACGGAGCGGTGCGGAAAGGCTCGGAAACCCTGCTGCTGGCCGGGGTGCCCTGCGAAAACCTGAGCCCCGGGCAGATGGAGAAGGTCAGACAGACCCTCCGGGGGCAACTGGACGATCTTGAAAAGCTTGTCACCGGAGATATCAACTGGGAAGAGGCGGGGCAACAGACCCTGATCATCCGGGCCGAGCTTGCCGTCTGGCTGCGAAAAGACATTAACGCCCTTGCCGAAGCGGTGACTTCTGACAACCCCGGCACATCTCGACCAGGCCTTTATTTTCCGAAAAGTCCCCTCTCCGCAGTGCTCATCGGCAGCTTTCTTGGCATTGCCGTAGGCGCCATGGCACTTTACCTCTGGTTTTTCTAAAACCTTCCCGGCCGAAACAAAGATCCCACTCAATTTCACCCCCACCCCCCGCTCATCCTGAGCTTGTCGAAGGATCATCGTCGGAGGGGTTTGCCCTTCAACATGTCAAGAATTGATCACTGCAATTTTCCGGCGATAAAGGCGGTGGTCCAGGCGGCCTGGAAATTATAGCCGCCGGTGATGCCGTCGATATCCAGAATTTCTCCGGCAAAGTAAAGGTTTTTACAGACCTTGCTCTGCATGGTTTCACCGTCGATACTGTCGAGGCTGATCCCGCCGCAGGTGACAAACTCCTCCCTGAAGGTCGATTTGCCCTGCACCGGATATTCATCTCCGGTGAGAAGGTTGAGCAGTTTGTTCAGCCCTTTTCTGCCGAGTTCACACCATTTTTTGTCCTGCGGCAGGCCGCTTTTCTCGAGGAGATACCGCCACAACCGGTCCGGCAGGGAATACGGCCTGAAGTTGGTCAGCAGTTTATTGCCATGGTCAGCCACGATCCCGTTCAGGGTATTGAGGACCTGGTCATTGTTCCGCTCAGCCGCCCAGTTGACCTGGAGCGGGAAATGATACTCTTTCGCATGGAGAAGTCGCGCGCCGAACGAAGAGAGCTTCAGAATCGCCGGGCCACTCATCCCCCAATGGGTGATCAGCAGCGGCCCCTCACCCTTCAGCTTTGTCCCGGGAATACAGACAATAGTATCCGCCACCACAATCCCCTGCAGCGCGGTAACCGATTCCCCGGGCATGCTGAAGGTGAACAGGGAGGGCACCGGTTCTTCGATTTTGTGGCCAAGTTCCTCCAGCCAGGTAAGCCCCTTTCTCTGCGGTGAGCCGCCGGTGGTGACAATGACTTTGGCAAAGGTTCTCGCCGGGACCGCAGCGCCGCTGAAAACAAGCTGCAGACCATCACCGACCGGTCTGACCGCCTTTACCCCGCACCCCGTTCTGATTGCAACCTGATGCTTTTTCGCCTGGTGCAGAAAGCAGTCGATAATACTCTGCGAATCCTGGGAGGCGGGGAATACGCAGTTGTCATCCTGAAGCACCAGGGGAACCCCCCTCGTCTCAAACCAGCGCATGGCGTGAGCGGTGTTGAAAACCCGGAAAGCCTTTTTCAGTACCCTGCCGCCCCTGGGATAGGCCGCCAACAATTCCCTGATTTCAGTGCAGCCATTGGTGACGTTGCATCTGCCGCCGCCCGAGATCCTGACCTTGGCGAGAATGTTCTCCGACTTTTCAAAGATGACGACCTTCGCCTGCGGGTAATTTTCCTTGACCGCGAGCGCCGCGAAAAAGCCGGCGGCGCCGCCGCCGATTACCGCAACATCCATCGTCCATCTCCGGGCGACGTCGCCACCTTGACCGGGGCCGTCTTCATCACTTGTCCACCGCGATCTTGACCACGACCTTGTGAATTTCTCCGGCGGAGATCAACGGCAGGTGGGCGTCTTCAGGAAAGAAAATCACAAAGGAACCGTTCCGGACCGGGATCCAGCTGACCGGCTCGTCGGCATAAAGCTGCTCGTCGGTCAGCCGGTCATAGCGGCCGACCGGAGAGGTGCAGGCAGAGCGCGCCTTCCAGCCCATCTCATCGGTTCCCGACAGAACCATCTGGATATCGATGTAGCGGTTATGCGCTTCAAGCATTGCCCCCTCCCGTTCACGGCCGGGGACAATGGCAACCATCGCATAGACCCGGTCACCGGCAATTTCATGACGGCCAATCTCCAGTTCCCGCAGATCGGGACGGTTTAAAAAATCAAAGGCCTCGGCAAAGCCACGTTTCATGGTCAGATAACGGCCACCATTCCCAGGGACATCGAGGATCATGGTCTTTCACTCCTTTCACCCATGCGGGTATCAGTTTTGTACGAGCAGACGAGCTGCTCAACCTGAGACTATAAAAATTGTTGCCCGGAACAACTGTCCGGTTCATATCGCTCGTTTCAGCACGCCCGGAACCGGTTGCAGCGGACTCCGGGAGGTAAACCGCAGCCGGTAGGTACAGCGGCGGCACAGTGGATCGAGAAGCCGATGCCGGGCAAATCCTTCCCGGAGCAACACGGCACGCGAGCCTTGGAGAATTTCCGCCATGGTCGTCTGAAAGATATTCCCGAGCGGAACATCGCCTTCGGCATCCAGGCAGCACGGCACCACCGTCCCGTCGACCAGAATGGCGACATGGTCCCGCAACCCCCTGCAGTAGCCATGGGCTCCCAATTCCGGCGCCGGAGAGTGGGGCCAGACAAAGCGGCGCTCACGACTCAGAAACACCCGCGGCGCCAGTTGCAGGCCGCGCCCGGAAGGCAATTCCGCGGAAATGGGTGACTCCGGTTTGAAATGCTCTTCCAGCCGTCTGAAGATCAGGCGGCTGGCATCCCCGGGTTCCGAATCACTTTCATTCGGATGGTTCCACATCCGCAGATTGATGAGCAGAGGTGTGGTGGTGACCGCTGCAATAAAATCGAAAATCCCGTCCAGATAACCATCCGGAGAGGACTCCTCCCCCCTCTCGACAATACTGTGCAGGGAAATATTGATCTGCCGGAGGGCGGGCTGCCGGAGAAGCATCGCCTGGTTTTGGACCAGCAACAGCCCGTTGGTCGAGAGATTGACCTGCAGGCCATATTCCCGGCTCAAAGCCAGAATATTTTCAAGGTGTGGATGGACCAGCGCCTCACCGAGAACATGCAGGGAAATATATTCGGTATAGCCGTTAATTTTTTGCAGAATCTCCTCAAAGGCGGCAAGCGCCATGAAACTTTTCCGGCGGCTGCCATGATGGCAGAAGCTGCAGGAGAGATTGCAGCGGTTGGTGATCTCAATGTAAATTTTTTTAAATTTTTTCACCGGGCGATACCTTCTCCGACCTATGACTCCGCAGTGTTTCAGCAGACCCTTCTGAATTGAAGCTCCCCGCGGCAGATCAGCAAACGGAGTGCGACTTCGAGCCACGGGGAATCTCCGTATGGAAGGTTACTTACATCAGATTCGCTCACTAACCCCGCAGCAGATAGCGAACAGCGTGAGACTTCGAGCTGCGGGGAATGCGTTTCGCTATGCATGTTCATGCCACACAGCCTGGGGCAAAAATCAACGTACATTTCCTCATCTCAACCTCCATACCTCCACGTCGCTAAAGAGTCAAACGGAAACCCGCGTATCCTCCCGAATTTCTGAAAATCCTTCCCGGTTTCAACCGAACACTTTCGCGGACAAAAAAAAGCGCAGGGGAAATAACTCCGCCTGCGCCTCTTCAGCGCCGGGATCATCTTCCCGGCGCCCGATTTTTCAAACTTCCGTTTTATATCCCGGTGAGGGCGTTTACGAAACCCATGACGACACTGCCTGCGCCATTGGTAACAAAAGCGGCGACCAGGCAACCGATGGCCCAGAGGCCGATCAACCCTGAAGAGACAGCCATGGTGATCATGGTGGCAAGGGTCAAGCCGTCAACTGCGGTTCCGGTTTCAACTCTGGTGATGGTGTTTGTTCTGGTAGCGGTCATGGCATTTCTCCTTCTATTTGAAATTCTTTTCGTCAGTTTATGTCTTCAGCGCTCAGATCAGATCCCGGTCACGGCTGAGAAGTAAGCCTTGATCAGGCCGAGGGGGCCGTTGCCGATCAGTGCAGCGGCGAAACAGGCGACTGCCCAGAGGCCGATCAGTGCGGAAGCGGAGCCCATGAGGGTTACGGTTATTCTGGAAGCGGCGTCCAAGGTGTTGACATTTGCCTGAGCCTGAGTGGTTGTTCTGTTGATTGCGTTCATTGTTTTTCCCCTTCTCTATTTTTGATGTAAGGTTTTAACCTGTTTGCTTTCCTTTGTCCGGATACTATTGCCATATCCATGCCAACAAACCACAATCACGAAATTACAGACAGATAGACAATTTCAAAGCAAGAAAGCCTGTCATCATGACATGCATTTTTGTCATTCTGGCACGGCAATGCGGAAGACAACAGGAAGACGCCGTTCCACAGCGTATTTTTTTCAATCAATGTATTTGTTGGCGAAATTTGACCGGATTTTTGTAACGTCAACACTCACGTTCACGTAAAAATCACCATTTTAGTTGTTAAAAACAGCTATTTACAGTTATTGTGGAGAGTGCATTGCCAATCATTGATAGAGAGCAGACCTTAACAACTGCCGGCTGACCTTACGCGACGCATAACTAAAAGCCACCTTACCCTTGACAGAATTGAGCATTATGGAAACGAACCAGGCAGCATTCAAAACCTCACCGAACGGAATGATCATCGTTGGCGGGAATGGCACGATTACTCGTCTGAACCCGGTTGCTGAAAAGATTTTTGCGTTGACCAGTGCGGATGTGGAGGGGCAGGAATTCCCGAAATTCCTGGCCGCCCTCGAGATCAAAGACCACGATCTTCTGGAGAAGTGCACCCCGACCAACTCATTCAACACCAGCGGCAGAGCCCGCGCCAAAGACGGCCGAATCTGCTATCTCGACCTGTGGCTCACCTGCGACCCCGCCGCTTCGGAAGAAAACCGGTATCTGGTTTTCGTGAACGACATCACCCCCCAGAAAAAAAGGGAAGCGCAGATCAAACAGGCCTATGCCACAGAGACCACCCTGAAAAAAGTGCTGCACATCTGCCGCAGCGTTGAAATACTGGAAAACACCCTGAAGCACGTCCTGCAGCTGACCATTGCCCTGCCCGACATCAAGGCCCTCCCCCGGGCCGTGATCATGAACACCGAAAACAATCTTTCCCGCCTCGAACTGAAAGCCTTTATCGGTCTGGACCCTGGAGAGATCCGCACTTTTTTCCAGAAGGATGCCGACGATGTCTTTTCTCTTGCCAATACCAGTGAAAAAATCGAGGCCCTCTGCAGTTTCATCGCCCAGGGGAATGAGTCGTATCATGCGGTCCTTGAAAGCAACTCCCAGACGGTAGTCATCGCTCTGGCGCTCAAGGAAAAGCTGCGAAATTCCTTTGCCTATGAGAACCTGAACAGCATCGCAGATGTCATAGCCGACACCATTGAACGTGAAAAACTGAAAATCGACCAGGCGGAACTGATCGCCAACCTGAATGAATCCTTGAACGATCTCGGCACCGAGCGTTCTTTTTCCGATTCCGTCCTGGAAAGCCTGAACAGCGGTCTGCTGGTGATTGATAACGGGGGCTGGATCACCCAGGCAAACCCCGCCGCCAGGAAACTGCTCCTCGCCCTCCACGAAGAAGACCCCGCCGGCAAAACCCTGCCGGAAATATTCGGACCAGGAGCAGATCCTCTGCTGAAGGACCGCGACACCGCCGTCGCCGGTCACGAATTGAACGTGACCACTCTCCAGGACGAGAAAATCGATCTGGAGGTCACCACCTCCCCGATCTACACCAACGATGGCAAGCTGAAGGGCCGGGTGGTCGTATTTTCCGATGTGACCGAACAAAAAAAAATGGGAGCAAAACTCGACAAGTTGAACCGCTTCGGGGCCATCGCCGATATCGCGGCAGCGGTTGCCCAGGAGATAAAGAATCCGTTGGCCGGGATCAAGTCAATCTCCCAGATCCTTGACAACCGGCTGTCAGCCGGTGACGAGAACCGGGAGTACATTGCGCGGATTCTCAAACAGGTCGACCGTCTTGACCTGCTGCTGAATGAATTTTTCTCCTATGCCAGACCTCTGATGCCCAACAAGCAACAGACCGTACTCAACGATATTCTCCGGGAAGCCTGGCAGATAGCCGAGTCCAGGGGCGGCAAGAGAGGGCTCTCCCTCCACGAAAAACTCCGCGCCGAGCCCTCCACCCTGCGCGCCGACCCGGAGCAGCTGCAACAGGTTTTTGTCAATCTGTTCCTGAACGCCATTGAAGCGGTTGAAGACAACAGCTACGTGGAAGTAACTTCCGAATTCGTCAACAAACCGAGTGATCGATATGATCTGTCACTTTACAAAGGACTGAACGACGACTCTCCCTACCTGGTCGTAAGCATCAGAGACTCGGGCTGCGGCATTGGCAAAGAGATGCAGGAAAAGCTCTTCGACCCCTTTGTCACCGACAAGAGCCACCATTCCGGACTTGGCCTCTCCCTGGTCTGGCGTATCCTGAAGGAACATGAATCGAATATCTATTTTCAATCAACAGCCGGCGAAGGCTCAACGTTCACCCTGTTTATCAAGGCCGAAACCGCCGCCCGCTGAGAGGATGTCATCATGGTCAACAACATGCCGCGTAAAAATATCCTGGTGGTCGACGAACAGGAGGATATCACCTGGTCGCTTGCCCAGGCCCTTTCCGATAAGGAAATAGCCGCCAAAGTACTCACCGCCGCCGACGGCCGGGAAGCTCTGGACAAGCTGTCGGGCGAAACGATCCATCTGCTGATCATGGATATCACGATGCTCGAGTCCGCCGGCCAGGATCTCTTCATTGAAGTGAAGAAGAAATTCCCGGCGGTTGCCGTGATCGTGATGACCACGCTGCCCGTCGCCAGTCACAAAAAGGAAGGCGCCCTCGGGGAGAACCTGTTCTATGTCGAAAAGCCCTTTGACATCAATCACCTCAAGCAACTGGTCATCAGGATTTTCGCCAGGAAAACCACCGTCGACCTTTCCCAGGCCGGGATCAACCTGACAGATATCATCCAGCTGAAATGCATGGCGGGTTCCACCACCACCCTGCAGATAAACAAAAGAAACCAGCAGGGCGCCGTTTATTTCAAAGATGGCGAGGTCATCCACGCCACCTGCGAACAGATGGTAGGGGAGGAGGCCCTGTTTGCAATTCTCGATTTCGGTAAAGGTGTGATCACCGCCGGTGCTCTTCCGAAAGACGTTTCGGCAACCATTTCCCGGCCCGGAATCACCCTGGTCAAGGAATTCTTCGCCCAGGTTGAAACCAGCAGGCAGAAAGCGGCCCGTCAGGAGGCCGCGAGGAAAAAGGCGGCGGCAGAGGAAGCGGCCAGAAGAAAGGTTGAAGCGGAGGAGGAGGCGCGAAGGAAAGCCGAAGAAGAAGAGGCGGCGCGAAAAAAAGCGGCGGCAGAGGAAGAAGCGAGAAAAAAAGCCGAGGAAGAAGATGCCGCACGGAAGAAAGCCGAGGAAGAGGCCGCAGCCCGCAAGAAGGCCGAAGAGGAGGCGGCGGCCAGAAGAAAAGCGGCAGAGGAAGAGGCGGCAAGAATAAAAGCCGAGGAAGAAGCCGAAGCTGCCAGAAAAAAAGCGGCGGAAGAGGAAGAGGCGAGAAAAAAAATCGAAGAGGAGGAGGCGGCACGAAAAAGAGCCGAGGAAGCCGCCAACTATGAGAAAAGAAAGAACCAGACGATCCACGCCGGTCTGAAAGATCTGCTCACCGGTCTCAGCAATATCCAGGAATTTGTTGCCGCAGGGGTTCTCTCCCCTACCGGTCAATTGCTCACCCACACCTCCACCGACCAGAACCTTGATCTGGAGATGCTCGCTGAAAACTTCAACAAGCTCTTCCGAAAAATCCGGAAAACCTCAACCAAAATCAGCTTTGAGAAATTAAAGGAAACCCTGTTCACTTTTGAAGGAAGGTCCGTTATCATACGCCGCTCCGCTCCGACAGAAGAGATCCGCTTCCATCTGATGGTCATCATGGAGTCCAGCCTGAACCTTGACCTGGTCGACAGGGTCATGGATGACTTTCAGTCCCGGGTCCAGAAAAAAATATCCCAGCTTTGAGGGTTTGATGTACAGGAGAGGCTCAACAGCGTACTCTGAGACCGGTCCAAATCCGGAGTCTCAAGATGGCTCTTGTGGGCACGCTAGTCTTCCCAACTGATAGCGTGAACGGGGCAAGTGGAGATAACTTCTTCACAGTCGCAGGAATCACAACTGCCGCCATCGATAACCCAGGCCTTTTCATCCCTCAACTCAAAAACTTCCGGGCACTGCTCGGCACAGAACCCGCAGCCGATACAGAGCCCATAGTCAACCTCCGGTGATTTCATCAGTCTTCTCCAGAATACAGGTGCCCGGTTAGATATCTCCCAGGTCGAAAGTTGAACCTTCAAACCTTCCATCCACAAACAGACCGGTACATTTTTTGCCGTCAGGATAGGTCAGTGTCCCCGACCCGTCATATCTGCCATTCTTGAAATCACCGACATATGCACTGCCGTCCGGATACGTCAGGGTGCCCCTGCCGAAATACCAGCCGGTCTTGAATTCACCGACATAGCTGATCCCATTTTTGTATGTCATCGTGCCGGTGCCGTCATATTTGCCGTTTTTGAAATCCCCCTCATATCGGCTGCCGTCGGCATAGACCAGAGAGCCGTATCCCGACAGTTTCCCATCCTTGAAATCACCATCGTATTTACTGCCATCGGGATATATCCTCGTCCCATACCCGGATGGTTTACCATTCAGGAGATCGCCATCGTACCTGCCGCCATCGGGAAATTCCAGCGACCCGTATCCAGATTGTTTACCCTTGTTATCTGCCGACATATCCCATCCCTTCAGAGTGGATCAAGGTGTCATGTCTTTAAAAAATTTATCCAGAGAAGCCGTCGCAAAACCAGCACTGCACCGAGGTAATCATCAACGGTTTGATATTACATTAACTTCCTGGTAAAAAACAGCTACTGTTCCTGTTTTTTTCTCCACCGCGAAACTGTGTGTGCCACAGGAAATAAAAACAAATGCAAACAATTTCAGCCACTTAAACAAGAAGGCCAGGACACCTTGACTGACTTCACATCAACCACCCCACAGTCCTACGGACCATGAATCTTTTTGCCTACGGCACTCTGATGGATTTCGACACCCTGGTCGAGGTCAGCGGCTGTCGGCCGTGCCGGAAACCGGCGACTCTCAACGGGTACAGCCGCCATCCGGTCCGGAACGAAGTGTACCCGGCGCTCGTCGAAAACACGAAAAGTCGGGTGACCGGAGTGCTCTACCTTGACCTGCCTGAATCCGCCTGGATGTTCCTCGATCGTTTCGAAGGGAAGATGTACCGGCGGGTATCAGTCACTGTTCAGGATTGCAACAACATCGCAGAACCGGCCGAAACCTACCTGTGCCGCCCGGAGTTCCGCCATCTGCTGGAAAATTCAGCATGGAGTTTTGAGGATTTTCTGCAATCAGGGGGAAAAGAAATCTTCGCAAATGAATCCCGGGGATTTCGCTGATCGACGAAGTTCATCGGTTGTTTCCGCCCCTCCCCTCTTTCTTGCGTTTCTTCTTCCGGATCGAAAAACCGAAGTGATCGATCACCGGACCGAGGGCGAAATACCGGCCGAGACCATAGGCCAGCAAACCCGCCTTTTCCAGCTGGAACCTTCCCTTGGCATCGAGCAGCGCCGCAGTGATCTGCACCCCGACGACCTCGGCCACAAACAGGGTATGGGAGCCCAGCGGCAAGACTTCCCTGGTCCGGCATTCGATATTGATCGGGCACTCCAGAATGATCGGGCATTGCACCTGAAGCGCGGGTGCCGGTGTGAGGCCTGATTCGGAGAACTTGTCGACGTTGCGGCCCGAAACCATCCCGCACCAGTCCGTAATCTTTGCCTGATGCCGGGTCGGCACATTGACGACAAATTCGCCGGTCGATTTAATGATTTCATAGGAATGGCGTTCGGGCCTGATTGAAACGGAGAGCATCGGCGGATCGGTGCAGACGCTGCCGGTCCAGGCGATGGTGATGATATTCGGCGCAAAGGATCCGCTGCCGCCGCAGGTCACCAGGACCACCGGCACCGGAGACAGCACATTGCCCGGTTTCCACGACTGCTTATCAAAATATTCAATTTTCCCCACAACTCATCTCCTTCTGAAGTCCTCATCTTTGGTCGGGTCCTGAAGAACAAGTTCCGAGATCACTCAGGATCAGCGCTGATCCCCGCATCGGCCAGCAGGCTCAGGGCCACCGCCTCGGCAACCTTGATGCCGTCAACGGCCGAGGAGAGAATGCCGCCGGCATAGCCAGCGCCTTCACCGGTTGGATATAATCCGCCGGTGTTGACGCTCTGCAGGTCGCCATCGTTTCGCCTGATCCGGACCGGCGAGGAAGTGCGGGTTTCCACCCCGGTCAGCACCGCATCTGCCAGGTCGAACCCTTTGATCTGGCGGGCGAAAGCGGGAAGGGCCTCGCGGATGGCGGTGATCACGTAATCCGGCAGGGCATCGCTCAGATCAGTGAGCTGCACCCCGGGAGTATAGGAGGGCTTCACCGAACCAAGGGCGGTGGAAGGGCGACCGGCGAGAAAATCGCCGACCAGCTGCGCAGGCGCCTGATAGTTGCCGCCGCCCAGAATAAAGGCCCGCGACTCCCAGAACCGCTGAAACTCCATCCCGGCCAGAGGCCCGCCGGGATAATCGTCCGGAGAAATGCCGACCACGATTCCGCTGTTGGCGTTCTGTTCCTTGCGGGCGTACTGGCTCATGCCGTTGGTCACCACTCGCCCCGGCTCGGAGGTAGCGGCAACCACGGTACCGCCCGGGCACATGCAGAAGCTGTACACCGACCGGCCATTACTTGCATGATGGACCAGTTTATAGTCGGCCGCGCCAAGGAGCGGGTTGCCGGCGTTATTCCCATGCCGGCTCCGGTCGATCAACGCCTGGGGATGTTCGATCCGCAATCCTACGGAAAAAGGCTTCGCTTCCATATAGACGCCGCGCCGAAGCAGCATTTCAAAGGTGTCACGGGCGCTGTGGCCGATGGCGGCAATCAGATGACTCGTGGCGATTTTTTCCCCGTCGGCCAGCACCACCCCGCGCACCTGGCCGTCCTCGATCTCAAGATCATCAACCCGGCTCCGGAAGCGGATCTCACCCCCCAGGGCCTGGATGGTGGCCCGCATCTTTTCAACGATGCCGACCAGCCGGTAGGTGCCGATATGGGGCTTGCTGACATAGAGAATTTCCGGGGTCGCTCCGGCGTTGACAAATTCCGTCAGGACCTTGCGTCCGTAATGCTTTGGATCCTTGATCTGGGTATGCAGCTTGCCGTCGGAGAAGGTGCCCGCCCCGCCCTCGCCGAACTGGACGTTTGATTCCGGGTCGAGAACGCCTTTGCGCCACAAACCGAAGGTGTCGCCGGTGCGTTCCCGCACGGCCTTGCCGCGTTCCAGCAGGATCGGCCGGAAGCCCGACTGGGCGAGGATCAACCCGGCAAAAAGACCGGCAGGGCCCATGCCGATGATGACCGGCCGCGAGGCGAGCGGCTCTTCCGGCGCCCGGGCGACAAATTTATATGTTGTATCCGGCGCGGTCCGGAGATGGGAATCATTTTTGCAGCGCTCCAGAACCCCGCCCTCATCGGCCACCTCAAGATCGATGGTATAGATGAACATGATGGCGTGAGACCTGCGGGCGTCCACCCCGCGCCGGAAGATCGTGTAACTCAGAAGGTCATCGTCCTGCAGGCCAAGCCGGGCGCAGATCGCCGGACGAAGCGCGTCCGCACTGTGGCCGAGGGGAAGTTTAAGATCGGTCAGTCTCAGCATGGTATGGTATCCCGAATCATTTTGACCGGATTTTTCCGATAGATGCTGCTGGGGATGCCGTCGACATAGATCCCTTCCAGATAGGCGAGTTTTCTCGGCAGCTGTTTGGCGGTGCCCCTGGCAATCAGGAAGGTTGCCTTCCTCCCGACCGCAAGCGCCCCGAGATTGTCCATCGCGAAAAATTTTGCCCCGTTTTCCGAGGCAGAGCGGATAGTCTCTGCCAGTGAAAACCCGGCCTTGAGGAACAGTTTCATCTCCTCGACCATCGACTCGCCATGAAGGATGCCGACACTGCCGGCGCCGGTGCCCACTGCCGTTGTCACCCCAAGTTTTCTGGCCAGGGCGAGTTGCGCAAGCTGTTCGGCAAGGATCTTTTTCCAATATTTCTCCGCCCCGGGATTCGGTTTGCCAGGCGCCACATAGCGCAGGGAGAAGCGACAACCCACCTCCCCGCCGGAGGCCGAACCATCCAGGCTGTTTCTCGCCCGCAGGACTTCCGGAATCCACAACACCTGCCGCTCCGCCATTTCCCTGAGATTGCCCTCGCCCATTCCATATCCCTGTTCGATGGCATCGCACCCGGCGGCAAGTGCCTCGGCCACCTGCTGCCGACCATTGGCCACCACCACCGCCATTTGCCCGTCTCTATGCTGCAGAAGACCGGAGAGGCCTTCCCGGGTCAGCCGGGGGGTAGGACCTTCCTGATCGTCAATACTGCCGGAATAGTCGATCCTCAGGAAATCGACGCCGGAAGTGCGAATGTTAATCCCGCCCCCCTGCACCGACTCCTTTCGATCGCGGACCGGAAGATCGGCCGGACCATCACTGTCGGCCACGCCAAGCACTCCGTGAGTGTGGCAGTCGTGAATGTGCTGCTCCACCATGACCGCCATTTTCGTCAGGCCGCCCTCTTCGACAGACAACCGCACCCTCCGGTCAATTGAGGGCGACCGCGCGAGCGAAACACTGCAATCGACCAGCGGCGGCAGGATGATGCAATGGGAGAAATCGTCGATTGCCGCCGGGTCGCTTCCGGGAAGGTCCGAGGCTCTCCCGATGGCGGTGATCAGGGAGTCCTTCACTGCCAGAAAGACATTCTTCCTCACCTCACCGCCGTTGCCGTCGATAAAACTTCCCGCCACTATGAATCGTGTTTCGCCCATCAATAATTGTTTCCGAATCCCGCAGGTTCAGTCATTCCTCCCGCCACTCCGGACCGGGTCACCATTTCTCACGGTGCACCCGTTCCTTTCGGTATCTGGTCCTCGCCTGCGGCTGCTCCGCCGGCCAACCGACGGCGATGCCGCACATCGGGATTATATGGTCGGGAAGCTCGAAGAGCTGCCTGATGCCCGCCAGACGGTCCGCCCTCGGGTGAATCCCGAGCCAGCAGGTGCCGAGCCCCAAGGCATTGGCGCCAAGCAGAATATTTTCCACGGCAGCGCTCAGATCCTGCAGCAGGTAAGATTCCTGCTGCAGGTTGGCCAGGTTGATATCGCCGCAGACGATCAAGGCCAACGGGGCCTCACGCAGCATCTTGCCGTGCGGCAGAACGTCGGCGATCGAATCAAGGGTCTCCCGGTTTTGCACGACGATAAAATGCCAGGGGTCTTTCGCGACCGCCGACGGCGCCGCCATGGCCGCTTCCAATAGATCGTTGACCATCTCTTCAGGGACCGGTCTGCCCTGGTATTTTCGGATACTGCGCCGGGAAAAAATAAACTTCAGTTTGGAATTCATTCCGATTCACACCTTGCAGACCTTATTTTCCTTCAAAAACTTCCCGCCGGGCGGCAAAAGACTTGTTACTTATTTTTCACCCTTTTTGATCCCGGTTTTTTGTCCTCTTCCTGATCAGCATTGTGCCGCTTCTTCCGCCACCCGGATAAAAAATCGATCGACTCACGAAGTTGAGCAATCAGGAGCGAAAACAGAAACAAACCGGCGATTGAAAAAACAACAACGATCATCACTTTGGGCGCCAGATGTTCAAACCGGAGCAGCGCCTGATGCCAGTCCAGATTCAGGATGAAATCGGGTAGCCATTTGTATTGCCGATAGACCCAGCCTCCTGCCCCGAAACCCATAAACCCCAGAGCCCACTGGCCGAAAGGAAACACCCCCACGGCAAACTGGCCCAGAGAATAGATCCCGAAACTGAACTGGCCGATGGACAATCCGCCCGCCATGAACTGGCCGATGCCGAAGACAAGACCGATCCCGGTCCAGGCAAAGGTGAAGAGACCATTGGCCACCCAGCCGATGGCGATAACCCCGTAGGCATGACCACCGACGGCCAGCACCGCCACCGGCACCACCTTTTCACCCTCGGAGTCGCGGCCGATGGCAATGTGAACCAGCGGCAATCGGCCTATGGCAACATTACTTTTATAATGATAGCTCATGTTCGCTTCTCCCCGCTCAATATGATCGCAATCTAATCGAGAATCCCGATTTAGAAAACAATTCGTCAGCCCCGGGGGAAAGAAATGGAAAAGAAAAACCACCTCTTGCCGCCTTTGCCCGGAACAGTTACGATACCCTTCCCAGCTCCGTTATTGAAGCACCATTAAACTCGACCAGGGGAAGTAAATGCACGTACAACAAAAAAATTCAATGCTCTGTCCGGGCTGCCGCAAGCTGATCAGCCGCAGTGAGGAAAAATGTCCCTACTGCGGGATCAGAAACCCCGGATCATGGCTTAAAAACAACCGGCTCGTCACATCTCTGTCCAACCCGGATCAGCTGATCCGGATGGTCCTCTATGCCAATATCACGATGTTTGTTTTATCAATTCTGCTCAACCCGGGTCGAGCAAATTTCAATATCGGCCCTTTCAGTTTTCTTTCCCCCGGCGATCGGAGCCTGTTGCTCCTCGGGGCAACGGGCACCGTGCCGATTCTCAAGCTGCACCGCTGGTGGAGCCTGTTGTCGGCAAACTATCTGCATGGCGGCCTGCTGCACATCATCTTCAACATGATTGCCCTGCACCAGCTCGGCCCCCTGGTGGCCCGGGAATTCGGCACCCACCGGATGTTTGCCATCTACACCCTCGGCGGCGTTCTGGGGTTCTTTGTTTCTTTCCTGGCCGGCATCCCTTTTACCATCGGCGCTTCGGCCGCAGTATGCAGTCTGATCGGAGCGCTGCTTTATTACGGCAAGAGCAGGGGCGGCACTTACGGCCAGGCGGTCTACAGCCAGATCGGGAGTTGGGCGATCATGATCATGGTCTTCGGCTTTCTGGTTCCAGGGATCAACAACTGGGGACACGGCGGCGGGATGGCTGCCGGGGCGGCGCTGGCGTACCTGCTGGGGTACCATGAAGTGAAGCGGGAGACCCCGGGTCACCGGCTCCTTGGAGTTGCCTGCGGCGTGGCAACCCTTCTGGTGCTGGCCTGGGCAGGTTTAAATGGTTTATCGCTTGTGCTGTTGCGCTGACGATACTATGCAAAGATGTTCCGCCCGGAATCCGGGAAGGATCCTGGATTCCTGTTTGCCGAGCCATTCTTCTTTCAGGACCCGGAACCGATAAATGGGCTCGCGCCTGCCGCATTTCATTCTCCACCCTGCAATGCCACCCAGGAGACCTCACATTCTCCCTGCTCGGCGCCAATGTATGCCGTATCACCGGTAATCGTTGCGGAAAGGACCATCGTTCGATTCTTCACCAGCGCGGCCAGGGCCCGGATACTTCCCCACGGAAATTGAAAAACGCCGGCGGATAGCTCTTTAAACTTATCCCGTTCCTGATCCCACCAGGTATCCGATTTCGAATTAAAACTATACACCTTCACCACCGGCGAAAGCCGGGTCGCTTTTTTTATTCTGTCAACCGAGGGCTCCCCGACATCGATCCATAAAGATATCCGGTCATCCAGGGTACGGGCCCAGATATCAGGTTCTTCCACGGCGCAAAGTCCTTTGGTGAACACCGGATATTTTTCAGCATGAATACAAAACGCCAGAACCCGGGCCATCATCCGTTCAAGTGATTCGGAGGGGTGCTGCGCAACAGTTAAATTAAGGGTGTCATAATAATCCCGGTCGGTATCGGCCAGGGTTATTTTTAATTTAAAAATCGTCGGTTTCAACGCCACTTTCAGCCCCCTTTAATTTTCAGACTTTTCAGACAATTCCAAAGACGTTACTCAGTGCATCCTGATTGATTGGCAAACTGGTAAAATTGAATCAAGAGCAACACTTAGGGTGATTGTTATGGTTCGGGATTTTCCCTGTTGATCTCGCTGATCTGTTCATTGAGGGTCCAGAAATCATAGATGATCCCGACCAGAAACAGACCGCCGGTGCAGAGATAGATAAGGCCGGTAACCCACTTGCCGAGATAGAAGCGGTGCACGCCGAAAAAACCGAGAAAGGTGAGAAAGATCCAGGAAACATTATAATCAATGGGGCCGGAGGTGTAGGCAATATCCGCCTCCCGGTCCATACCGGGGATCAGGAACAGATCGACAATCCAACCGATGAAAAAGATTCCGAGGGTAAAAAAATAAATGGTGCCGCTGATCGGACGACCATAGTAAAAACGGTGCGATCCCATAAAACCGAAAATCCAGAGCAGATAGCCGATCACCTGACTGTGTGTGTTCATCACATCCCCCGCTTGCAGCTTTCAGTACAAAAACGTTTGAAATTGAAAAGTCCCGTTCCTTTCTGATCGTTGTCAGTCAACATAAACCAACTTTCACCCATTCGGGTATAAGTTTCGTACGAGCAGACGAGCTGCTCAACTCAGCTTCACCCGACCCACCGGAAATCAGCGAAAAGAATCAGTGCACGACACCCTCAATTATCAATGTTCACGGACGGCACTTTCTCTCGGCGATGAAAATAAGCTTGCAGCACCAAATCTATCATGCTAAAAAAAGGCCCTTTTTATCGCCGAAGGGCAAAAGCGCCAATGATTTGCCGGATATCGCTTCCCAACGTCCTGATCGTACGGGAAAAACCCTCTATTTTTCACGAGAGCTGTCGATGATTCACCTGACCAATATTCACAAACAGCATGGCAACCGGATTCTTTTTACCAATGGTGGTTTTCAGATCCTGCCCGGTGTTCGCACCGGCCTGGTCGGTCCCAACGGGGCGGGAAAAAGCACTCTCTTCCGGCTGATCACCGGTGAGGAAGAGGCGGACCGGGGTGAGATTTCCTGCGGCAAAAAGACGGTGATCGCCCATTTCTCCCAGGAAGTCGGGGAAATGGCCGGCCGCTCGGCCCTGGCAGAGACCATGGCCGCCGTATCGGAGGTGCTGGCCCTGGGGGATGAAATCCGGAAAATGGAAGCGGCGATGGCGGAACCCATGGCGGATGACGAACTGGCCGCTCTCCTTGAGCGCTACGGCAACGCCCAGGAGGAATTTGAGCACCGGGGCGGCTATGATCTGGAAACCCGGGCCCAGACGGTGCTCACCGGTCTCGGCATCGGTCCGGACGATTACAACCGGCCGGTCGAATCATTTTCCGGCGGCTGGAAGATGCGGATCGCGCTGGCCAAAATCCTGACCATCAACCCCGATGTGCTGCTCTTAGACGAACCCACCAACCATCTCGATATCGAGTCGATTCTCTGGCTTGAAGAATGGCTGAAAAACGAGTTCAAGGGGGCGGTGCTGATGACGAGCCATGACCGGACCTTCATGAACGCCATTGTCAGCCGGATTATCGAGGTGGCAGACCAGACCATCACCACCTACAGCGGCAACTACGATTTCTACCTGCGCGAGCGGGAGATCCGCCGCGAGCAGCTCGTCGCAAGCGCCCGGCGGCAGCAGGAAATGCTCGCCAAAGAAGAGGAATTTATCGCCCGTTTTGCCGCCCGGGCCTCCCACGCCTCCCAGGTGCAATCCCGGATCAAGAAGATTGAAAAGATCGAAAGGATCGTTCTCCCCGCCGAGCAGCGGGTCATGCGTTTTGAATTCCCCGAGCCACCCAGAAGCGGCGACGACGTGGTGGCCATGGTCGATCTTGCCAAGACCTGGCCAGGCAATGAAGGCTCCCCCGAAAAGCCGGTGTTCAGCGGTGTTTCCGGGATGGTCCGGCGGGGAGAGAAAATTGCGGTGGTCGGAGTGAACGGGGCGGGAAAATCAACCTTTCTGAAGGTCATCGCCGGGAAGACCGAACCGACCGGCGGCACGGTAACGATTGGGGCTAACGTCTCGATCGGCTATTTCAGCCAGCACTCGATGGACGTCCTGCATGGCGGCAGCACCGTCTTCGAGACCATCCAGAACGTGATCCCCCAGGCCAATATCGGGGTGATCAGAAACCTCTGCGGCGCCTTCCTCTTCCAGGGTGAAGACGGTGACAAGAAAATCGCCCAGCTCTCGGGCGGGGAAAAAAGCAGGGTGGTGATCGCAACGCTTCTGGCCCGCCCCCTGAATTTTCTGATCCTCGACGAGCCCACCAACCATCTCGATCTGCAGTCCCGCGAGATTCTCCTTGAGGCCCTGCAGAAATTCACCGGCACCGTAATTCTGGTGAGTCACGACCGCCACTTTCTCCGTTCCCTGGTCGATCATGTGATGGAAATCGATCACGGCGAGATGCGCCTCTACGGCGGTGATTACGACTATTACCTGCAGAAATCCGCAGAGCTCAAAGGATTATCAGGAAACTGAGCACCCCACCGGATATTGATCTCAACTTTCTGACTTGTCTTATGGTGTTGATTTGCTGTTATAAATTAATTGAGAGGCATGGTGGCATTCCATGATGAGAATTCAGAAGCCAGAAGTCAGGAGCCAGAATGACTGAGTTTAAAGCTTTTCTCCTGGCTTCTGACTCCTGGCTTCTGGCTTCTTGTGGAACACAGGCACGAAAAATCGCCAAAATCTCTTAATTTCACCCTGCGAGTATAAGTTTCGTACGAGCAGGCCAGCTGCTCAACTCAGCTTTATCGGGAGATTAATCAAACTCAGAAAGTTGAGATATTGATTATTGGCTGATTCCGGTAAACCGGGTACATTCTGTTCATGATTGACATGAACGCCCCTTTGCCGACCACCAGCCCGACACCTCTCGACAACCTGCGCACCATTTTCGGTTACAGCGAGTTCCGTCCCTACCAGGAGGAAATCATCTCCGGCCTGATCCGGGGTGAGGATGCCTTTGTCCTGATGCCCACCGGCGGCGGCAAATCGCTCTGCTACCAGATTCCGGCCCTGCACCGGCCGGGGGTAGCGCTGGTGGTCAGCCCGCTGATCTCGCTGATGAAAGACCAGGTGGATGCGCTCCGGGCCAACGGAGTCCGGGCCGACTTCTACAACTCCTCCCTGAAAGCGGACGAGGCGCGGGAAGTTCTGCGCCGCTTTCACCACAGAGAGCTTGATCTTCTTTACGTGGCCCCGGAACGGCTGATGAGCAGTGATTTTCTCGACCGCCTGGTTGATATCGAAATCTCTCTCTTTGCCATTGATGAGGCACATTGCGTATCGCAATGGGGCCATGATTTTCGGCCTGAATACATCCAGCTCGGCCGCTTGCGCGGACTGTTTCCGAAGATCCCGCTGATCGCCCTCACCGCCACCGCCGAGGAGCAAACCCGGGCCGATATTCTGACCCGTTTGAATCTGCAGCAGGCCAAAACCTATGTCGCCGGTTTTGACCGACCCAATATCCGTTACACGGTGATCGACAAGCTGAAACCTAAAGATCAGCTCCGCACCTTTCTTCAAGGGCGGGAAAAGGAGTCCGGGATCGTCTACTGCCTTTCCCGCAAGCGGGTGGAACAGGTGGCCGACCAGCTATCTGCGGCAGGGTTTTCGGCGGCCGCTTATCACGCTGGTCTTCCCGCAGAGGAACGCAAACAGGTTCAGGACGACTTTCTCAAAGACAACCTGCAGGTGGTGGTGGCGACGGTCGCCTTCGGGATGGGGATCGACAAACCCAATGTTCGCTTCGTGGTGCATTACGATCTGCCCAAGAACATTGAAAGCTACTACCAGGAAACCGGCCGCGCCGGCCGAGACGGCCTGCCCTCGGAGGCGGTTCTGCTCTTCGGCTATGGTGATATCGCAGTGGCCCGCGGCCTGATTGAGCTTGGCAGAAACCAGGAACAGAAACGGATTGAGATCCATAAACTGAACGCGATGGTCGCCTTTGCCGAAGCGCAGAGTTGTCGACGCCAGGTGCTGCTCGGCTATTTCGGCGAACAGTTGCCGGAACCCTGCGGCAACTGTGATATCTGCCTGTCACCCCCGGAACTCCATGATGTGACCGATGACGCCAGAAAAGCGCTCTCCTGCGTCTACCGGGTCGGGCAGCGGTTCGGTATCGGTTATGTGATTGATGTTTTGCGCGGATCGAAAAATGAACGGATCATGAAACAGCAGCACGACCAGCTCTCCACCTACGGAATCGGCAGTGATCAACCCAAGGAGTTCTGGGCAAGCCTGCTCCACCATCTGGTCCAGCACGGCTATCTCTTCCAGGATGTGGCCGATTACTCGGTGCTGAAACTCACCGACGCCTCCCGTCCGCTCCTGCGCGGGGAAAAGACCCTGACCATGGCGAAGCCCCGGGTCAGACCGGTTACCACCAAAAAGAAAAAAGGGCCACGCAATACAACTGACCTTGACTACAACGAGGAACTCTTTGAAAAATTGCGCTCCTTACGCAAAAGCCTGGCCGATGCGGCAGGGGTCCCGCCCTTCGTGGTCTTCGGAGATAAAACCCTGATCGAAATGGCGGCGTATCTGCCGAAAGATAATTCCGCGCTCCTGGCCATCCACGGCGTCGGCGCAAACAAACTCGAAAAGTACGGCCCGGCCTTCCTCAAAGTCATCCATGATTTCAGAGAAAGGCAGAATTAAGAATGCAGAAGTGTTGCCTACGGGAACTCCACACTCCAAATTCTTCACTCTTCACTCTTCATCGCGCCACCACCGGTGGCGCCGGTCTTTACCGAAAAGACATCCAGGATCTCATAGATCGCCAGCAGTAAAAAATACCAGAATCCGCAGAGGATGTTCAGCGGCCCGCTGATTGAAGTATTGTTGAGGGCGGCAAGAATCAGGACAAAGGTACTGATCTGCGCTCCCCAACGGAGAAAAAGGGCAAATTTTTGATTCGCCGAGGGCGGCCGGAGAAAGTAGCCGCCGAACTTGCTCGCGAGCAGAAAGAGATAGGAGGCATAGCCGTAAAAACTCAGTTGATCGAGCATTGCCCAGGCATAGAAAGCGCCGAAGAGCAGGATCAGCAGATACTTGACCGGACGGCCCCGGCCGATAGCCGGGATCAGGGAAATACAACCGAGAAAGAGGGTGGCATGAATGATCCCGTACTCGACCATAAAGAGTTCCTGCAGCTCCTCTCCGCCGGCGGCCGGCCAGGAGTTGCCGCTGAACAGGAAATACCCGAGCTGGAAACTCAGCAGGAGATAAGGCAAACCGGCCAGCAGGGTTTTGCCGGTTACCCGCTGCCGGAAATAGAGGCCCAGTCGCCCGGGAAAGGAACCAGCCGGAATTCCGGCCAGAACGAAAAGCCTCGCGAACGAGCTGTGAAGCAGCCAGCCTCCGAGTCCGAGCATAATCGCCCCGCAGATGGCAGCCGTGACCTTTGCCGCAAGGACCACCGGCTCCTCGGTGGGAAAAACCTCGAAGGCGAAGCCGCAGGTCATGATCACCACATAGAACAGGAACAGCCCGGCAAGCATCCTGACAACATGCCCGGAAAGATTGAAATCTTCAGTTGCGGATTGCTTTTCACCCATCGCCTGGTTCCATCAGAAATGACCTGTCATCATTTAACCCGACAGGAGGTGGTTCCTGAAAGTATATCTGCCGGGGCTTTTTTTAAAGAGAAAAAAACAAGGAAAAAGGGTGACACCACCATTATGATGCCACCCTTTCTAGGGGGAAAGAAGCCGTAATATGTCCGGAAAAAAGGGGGATGAAACCGGAGGAGCATTACGGCATCGGATTTCATTATAACACCGACAGAGGGTTCTGAAATGGGGCAATTTGTCACAGGTATATCCTCAGTAGTGCAGCCAGCAATGAAACGGACCAGGCAGCTGGAATAGTGAACAGGGATATTCCGGAGTATCTGGAGATTGACCCGGGAAAAAATTACAAGCTCAGAACTGATACCACGGCTTTCTGACTAACCGGCCCTTTTTTTTCCTGAACAGATGAATCAGCACAAAACCCATGACAAAGCCGCCGACATGGGCCCACCACGCAACGCCTCCTTTTGCCCCGGCGCCGGTATCCAGGAGATTGGCGGACCCCTGCAAAATCTGCAGCAGAATCCAGAAGCCGAGAAAAACAAAGGCCGGGATCCTGATGATGGTCAGGAAAAAGAAGATCGGCACCAGGGTGGTGATCCTCGCCCGCGGATGGAGAACAAAATAGGCCCCCAGCACCCCGGAAATCGCCCCGCTGGCCCCGATCATCGGCACCACCGAACCCGGAGCCGAAAGCCCCTGGGCGAACACCGAGACAAAACCGCACAGCAGGTAGAAGAAAAGATATCGTCCATGGCCCATACTGTCTTCGACATTGTCGCCGAATATCCACAACATCCACATATTGGAAATGACATGCAGAAACCCGCCATGGAGAAACATGGAGGAGAACACCGGCAGAAAGCGCCCGAAATCAAAATAGTTTTCAGCCTGCGCCGCCATAAACCTCGCCGGCACAAAACCATAGGTCGAAAGAAATGGATTGAGGTGGTCGCCGAGCATCAGCTCGTAGACAAAACAGAGGACATTGACGATGATCAGCCAGAGGTTGATGGCCGGGAAACTGCTCGACGGAACATCATCCTTAAGGGGAAACATCTTTCATCCCTTTATATTCTCCGGCAAGGGGAAGAACAAAATAGAAGTTATTCCCCTCTTCGACCGATTCGTAGCCCACCCGACCGCCATGGATCTCGATCACGTGTCTGACAAAAGAGAGCCCATGCCCGGTGCCGGAGCTGCGACCCGAATTGCTGCCCCGGAAACCGTCGTCAAACACCCGCTCCTGTTCAGTGGCGGACAGCTGCGGTCCGGTGGAAAACACGTTGAATTTCATCCCGTCCTTGCCCGGCCCGAAATAATCTTTTTCCAGCTTGCGGCCATAGGCCATCGCTTTCCTGGCAAACCCCGCTGCGGTTTTCACACTCTCGGTATATTTAACCGCATTGGAGAAAAGGTTCGCGTACACCTGGGCGAGAAGGCCGATATCGACGCTTAACGGCAACTCATCTTCCATGTCATCGGGGTATCGGACCTCAATCCCGTAGAGGGAAAAACGATTGAGATAGTTTTCGAGCTGCGGCCTGATGATCTCCTGTTCCACCATACAGGACCGTGGTTTTAAAACCAGATGCCCCTCGGTGAAATGGTCTTTGCGAAACAGGCTTTCGAGGAAGAGCGAGGTGGTCGAATGGTGGTCGAGAAGCTGCCGGTGATTTTCCCGAAGCCCCTGGTAAACGGTGGCAAGCCGCCCCCGGTAAGGCTCGCTTGCCCCCTCCTCATCCAGCACCAGCTCCTCCAGCCCGCCAATCGAAGCCTTGAGCCGGTTGAAGAGGTGCTTGAAGTACATATTGGGGATGATCACATTGTGTTCAATATCCATCACCAGAGTGTTGATGAACTCCAGATGGCGGATATTCTGCTGCATCAGTTTACGGTTGTGAAGATTGTAGGCAATACGGTTGGCGTATTTGATAAAGAAAAACCGTTCCTCGCCGGAAAGTTCACGGCCGGCGGAAACCTCCAGCATCCCGAGGATGCGGGCCGCCTTTTTCATTGCCGGGGCATCGGCCTGATGGAACTGTTTGCGGGAAATGGGAACCAGGTATGAGCCTTCATGATCATATGGCTCCTGGGAAGTCCTGACATAAGAAGGGGCAGGGGCGGAATCGTAGCGAACACCATCACTGGAATTACAGACCAGCTGCAGGCCGATCCCGGATTCAGCCTCCAGATAAAGAGAGACCTGCATCTGCAGGCAATCGCAGGGGACCAGCACGCAGATCCGGTAGAAATCCTGAAAAGAATCGAATTCCTGGGCCAGATCAAAAAAGGTCTTCAGGATATCATTCTGATTGGCGCTGAAATGATAGGTTTGATAGTCTTCGAATTTTTTTTTGATCCGCCGGTGGATATACTGCAGATCCGGCCCCGGATTCGATGACTTGCCATTCTTCACCATGTCCGACCCTAAAGTCATTTCCCGGCCGGCCTGATAATGACTTCATCTACCCCGTCTTTCTCGCTTAAATGGACATCGACCCGTTCATTGTCTTCCACCAGAACATGCATTCCGACAAAGTCCGGTTGAATGGGCAGCTCCCGGCCGCCGCGATCGAGCAGAACGGCCAGCTGCAGCACCATCGGCCGGCCGAAATCCATGATCGCATCGAGCGCCGCCCGGATGGTCCGGCCGGTGAACAGCACGTCATCGATCAGGACCACGGTGCAGCACTCCACCGGGAAATTAAGGTCGGTGGTTTTGACCACCGGGCTCTGGCTGGCCAGGCTCCAGTCGTCCCGGTAGAGGGTGATATCAAGACTGCCGATGGGCAGCTTGACCTTGACCCGCTCCTCGATCATCTTCTTGATTCTCTCGGCCAGAAAGACGCCGCCGGTATGAATACCGACGATCGCCAGATTATTCAGGTTGCGGTTCCGTTCAACAATCTCGATCGCGATTCTTGACAGGGAAAGCTCAATATCGTGGGCCGACATCACTTTTTTTTTCTCGGTAGTCATCCTTGCCTCCTCCCTTCACCGGACCAGAAATAGTCCACCCCTTTTTCGCACACCAGGTTAATCGCTTCCGGGTACGCTTCACATTCCGCCGCAAAAACCCTGGCCGCAACATCATCCGGGGTGTCCTCAGCAAAGACCGGCACACAGTGCTGGACGATGATCGGCCCCTCATCGTATACCTCGTTTGCAAAATGAACGGTGCAGCCGCTGACCCTGACCCCTCGCGCCTTGACCGCCCGATGAACCCGCATCCCGTAAAAACCGTCCCCGCAGAACGAGGGTATGAGCGACGGATGGATGTTCACGACCGCGCGTTTCAGATGTTGCGGCGGGGTATAGAGTTTGAGATAACCCGCCAGGAGAATCAGGTCGACATCATACTTCGCCAGTATTTCGTTGGTCTCTTTACTCGTGGGAGCAACATACGCCGGGTAACCATATTTTTCGGCCTTCTCCAGGCCGAGCACACCGGCAACGTTGGAGATGACCACTTCGATACTGCCCCGCATGGTACCCGAGACTATCCGCTCGTGGAAATTATCCAGGGTCCGGCCGCTGCCGGACAACAGGACCGCCATCTTCATAAAGATCTCCTACCTGAAGTACGGATTATTGTCTACATCGACCTTTTCCAGCCAGGCGGAAATGGTCGTATCATACCTGCTGGTCAGGGCAAAGACCTTGGCCGCAAGGCGGAACCTGGTTTTCAGGGTGGTATTGCCGGTCGCCTTCATCTCTTTTAAAACCTGGGGATAATCGGCAGGGTCGACGAGAACGGTCACATCGCGAAAATTCTTGGCCGAAGAGCGGAGCATGGTCGGACCGCCGATATCGATATTTTCGATGGCGTCGGCAAGGCTACAATTTGGATCGGCCACGGTTTTTTCAAAGGCGTACAGATTGACCGCCACCAGGTCGATCGGTTTCATCCCGTGCTTCGCCATCTGCGCCAGATGATCCGGGTTCTCCTTCTGGGCAAGAATGCCGCCATGAACTTTCGGGTGGAGAGTCTTCACCCGCCCGTCAAGCATCTCCGGAAAGCCGGTGAATTCGGAAACATCCATCACCTTGATCCCGCTGTCCCTCATTTTTTTGGCAGTCCCGCCGGTTGACAGGATCTCAACCCCCATCTTCTCAAGTTCACGGGCAAAATCCTCAATCCCTGATTTGTCGGTCAGGCTGATCAACGCTCTTTCAATCTTTCTCATGCGTGCAACTCCTTCTTCAATCTTTCGTTTATACAAACAGATTTATTCATCATCACCCCTGATAAATCGACGGATCAGCCTCCGGTCTCTCTTGCCGGGACGCCCGGTAAAAATCGGCCCGGGGGCTGCCTCTTTCCGCAATCGTCGTTCTTCTGCCAGCCTCTCTCGCACGGCAAGACTCTCGGCTGTTTCCTGGTAAAGCTTCTGAGCGGCAGCGGCCGGACCGCGCCGCTCGGCAAGGGCAAGGACCAGAATGTCATATTCGATTTCGCCCCGGGTAATCTTCAGCCGGTCACCGATAATGACCGACCGCGAAGGCTTGCTCCTTTCGCCATTGACATGTACCCTGCCACCGGCAACCGCCTGAGTTGCCAGCGAGCGGGTCTTGAAAAACCTTGCCGCCCACAACCATTTGTCAATCCGGACCTTTTTCTCTTCATCGGCTGCAACCATAGATGCAAAACCCCATCGGGCAAGAAGATTCAATCGAAACCGGGGAACTTGAAAAAAAACAAATCTACCACATTTACCCTGCCCCTTCCACCAAACTCTGTGCCCCGTGATTTATTACGGTCAACTTCCAGGAAAGGAACACCACAGCGATCTCTGGACAGCCTGGAAAAAAAACGTTAATGTCGCCCGCATGAAACTCAAGAGCGTCGGCATCGAAGATATCAATTACCCGGTCAGGATCAGGCAGAAGTCTGGCGGCCACCAGGATACCGTCTCCACCATCAGACTGCGGGTCAACATGCCCAGGTCAAACCGGGAAAACTGTGTGACCACCTTCATCTCCATCCTCAATAAATATCAGGACGACCTCAATGTGACGATCTTTCCGGAAATACTGGGAGAGATCAAGGAGGAACTCGGCGCCGAATCGGCCCTGATGGAAATGACCTTCCCCTATTTCATCGAAAAAAAATCTCCGGTAACCGCCACCCCGAGCCTCATGGAATATCGCTGCCGTTTCACCGGCGGCGGAGAGGAGAACAACGACCTGGTCATCTCCGTCTGGGTACCGGTCACCACCCTCTGCCCCTGCTCAAAAGAGATCAGCGCCTATGGCGCCCACAATCAGCGGGCCGAAGTGAACCTGAATATCCGTTACCGGAAATTTATCTGGGTTGAAGACCTGATCACCCTGGTTGAAAAAACCGCCTCGTGCGAAGTCTACGCCCTGCTCAAACGACCGGATGAGAAATACGTGACCGAGAAGGCCTTTGAAAATCCGATGTTTGTCGAAGACGTGGTCCGGCGGGTCGCCGAAGAAGCCGGGGCTCACCCGGACATCTCCTGGTTCTCGGTGGGGGTTGAAAGTTTCGAGTCGATCCACAAGCACAGCGCCTATGCCTACATCGACAGCGACGAAATCTGAAACCAGTTCCCTGCAGGAGGAGCCGCCCGCAGAACCTTCCTGATTCCCTCAAGCAGGACAACCCTCCACCTCCCAGTCGGACTTTTATTTTCCGCTCCTCTCCTATTTCACTTGCAAATACCTAACATATACCTTAACAATCTAATGAAGCACAACAAATCTCAATTTTAATGGAGGACAACATGAATAAGCTCTTTTGCCGTACAATCCTTGCAGGCTGCATATTCATTGCGGCAGGCGCAGCAACGGCCGGCGAGTCTTCGGTCGAAAAGGGAAGCAAGCTTTTCAATGATCCAGCCCTTGGCGGTTCCACCAATCCCAAAAGCTGCAACAGCTGCCATCCGGGTGGCGAGGGGCTTGAAAAAGCCGGCGCCAAAGCCAATCTTACTGAAATGATCAACCGCTGCGTCGTCGGCCCTCTCAAAGGCAGCAAAATTGATGGGCGGTCCGTGGAAATGCGTTCACTGAAGATGTATATCGAGTCCCTCTCCGGAAAATAGGGTTTACACAAAAAAAAGGGCGGCAGCCTGGTCGGCTCCGCCCTTAAATCAAATTAAATTACAGCCGCCCCCCATGCAAAGCGGTGTTGCCGGACAGCTCGTTAAAACTGAAAACCAGCTTCGGCAAAGGGCCCGGAAAAATCAACCTCGGCACGGATATCCTTCTCGTCAATCTCTATCTCTTCATGGCGATATCCGGCGGCCGCAAACACCGGCCCGGCGAACTTATATTTTATCCTGCCGATAAAATCATAGTAATGACTGCCGCTGTAGCCGACCCCTCTGGCTTCGGCCTCGATCGACAACTCCTCGATCGGGGTGATCTGCACCGCCAGAAAAGCCATCGGCACGTAGAGGGTTTCATCGATGCTCTCCCTTTTACCGACGGTCGGCTGATTGATTTCCGCCTCGATATCAATCATTCTGACATTGATACCCAGATCGATATTCAGGGTGTTCAGGCTCGCCGTGCCGAGCAAAGGAATACCGTAATAGAGCGCCAGGTCATAATGGTCCAGGGATATCCTTGAAGTAAACGGGATTGAGGCGTCAAACTGAATATCGCCAAAATCAAAGGCGGTGGTCTTCTGACCCGCTCCTTCAAATTCCATCGGGGAGGCCATCAGATAAATGTTCGGGATAACGGCGGGCATGTCGATCTTCACCCGGACCAGCGCCTGGGTTTCCTCATCGTACCTGGCATCGTTTTCCAGATCGAGGCTGTCGGTTGTCGCCAAAGACTTATATGCCAGCTGGCCATCAGGTGACTGGGCCCAGCCCCCCGCCGAGATCTCAAGACCAAGAGCGGAAGCGTTACCGCTCATCCCGACAACCACCACCGCAACCATCAACATCCTGACAACTTTTCCCATCCCGAACCTCCATCACAGAATTACTTTATAGTACTGAATCCTCTTCTCTTTACATCGTTGCTGATTATATCACTGCCTGGTAATTTGTCAAAATTATCATCCAATACAACCATTTAGCAGCCTTTTGTTGCCTGAAACTATTTGTAATGGTAACATGTTTTGCCAGTTGTCCGGGCTGGGGAGTTCATACACGCATTTCATCCGCTCGGGCCATAGATCAACCCCCTGTTCAACCGCTACCCGAGGAAGATTCAGGATATGAAAGGAAGACCACTGATAGTGCCGAACTGGCTGGTAAGCCTGGTGCTTTCGTTTTCGATACTGGCAGGGATGCTGTCCGGGTATTTCCCTCTGCAGTTCTTCGACCTCAAACTCTACGACCTGATGACGGCGTTACGTCAGCGGGAGACACCAAGTCCGGTGGTTCTCATTGAAATCGACCGGAAAAGCATCGAATCCATCGGCCCCTGGCCCTGGCCCAGATCGGTCATCGCCGACATGGTGAAATCGGCCGGAAATTCCGGAGCCAAGGCAGTGGGACTGAATATTCTTTATCAGGAAAAGGATGTCAATCCGGGTCTTTCGGCCATCAGAAAGATCCGGCAGACACTCAAGAGCGAACCGGCATACAGCACCAGCAATACTATAGGCAGAATTGACAATCTGCTGCGGGACGCCGCGACTGAAATTGATCAGGACACCATTATCTATCAGGCTGTCAAACCGGTAATGAATGTCGTCCTGCCCCTTTCTTTTTCATGGGTTCCCCCGGTCGGCGCCGCCCATGAGATCCCAGAATGGCTCTACGGCAACATGCTCCAAAAGGAACTGGCGGTCCCCAACCCCAAAGATCTTCTGGCCAACCTCCAGAACCCGCATCTCGCCTACCGGAATTACGCGCCGCCCGCCGATGCAAATTTCACCTATCCATCGCTGGCAAAAGTTTCCGGAAGACACGGCCACATTGATTTCCAGCCTGACAGTGACGGGCTCTACCGCAGCAACCGGCTGCTGATCAATTATCAAGACCGGCTGGTTCCGTCGTTTGCACTGCAGATGGCCCTTGCCTATGCCGACAAAAGGATGGATGACATTCAACTCTCCGGCAGCAGAAACATTTACCGGGGCCTCCGTTATGAAGGCAAAAAAATCCCCACCGGCCACGATTTCAAGATGTACATCGATTTTGATACCAACCCCTTCATTATCAACCGTTATTCCTTTGCCGATGTTGCAGAAGGGAAAATGGCCAAGGGTCTTCTGGATAACAAACTGGTGCTGATCGGCATCACCGATCCGCAGTACACGCCCACCTACCGGACTCCGGTCGGCAAGGCAATGACCGGGGTGGAACTCACTGCCTATACCCTGGAAAACATCATCAACAACGGTTTTATCTACCGGCCGGGCTGGGGATGGTTTCTGGAAGTTGTCGTTCTCCTCTATTTCGGCGTCATCCTGCTGAATATCACCAAGAGGCTCAATGCCTCGATAGCGATTGTCATTATCAGCTCCTTCCTGGTGGCCTGGCTCGGCGGTGTCCTTTTCATGTACTTGAACAACGGAATGTGGTTCTACGTGGTCCCCCATGCAGTGGTGGTTATTCTCGGGTTCCTGCTGCAGCTCCTGAACAGGTTCCTGGCCGCTCCCGGTAAAAAGATGGATGAGCATACCGAGATGAACAAAATGCTCGGCCTGTCCTTCCAGGGGCAGGGGCAGCTCGACATGGCCTTCGACAGTTTCCGCAAGTGCTCGCTGAACGATCCTTCAGTGAAGGAAGCCCTCTATAACCTGGGCCTTGATTTCGAAAGGAAGCGGATGTTCAACAAGGCAATATCAGTGTACGAATATCTGCTGAAAGGCGGCAAATTCAAAGATGCCAATGATCGGATATGGCGAATGAAAAGGGCTGAAGCAAAGCTCCTCGGCCCTTCACCAGGCCAGCGGGCCGAAAACAACATCCTCTTCCAGGACACCCAGACCAAGCCTACTCTCGGACGCTATGAAATCATCAAGGAAATCGGCAAAGGTGCGATCGGCACGGTCTATCTCGGCCGCGACCCGAAAATCAATCGCAAGGTGGCGATCAAGACTCTACGATACGACGATATTGATGCCGAGCAGCTGGCCGACATCAAGGCACGATTCTTCCGGGAAGCTGAGGCCGCCGGCCGACTCAGTCATCCCAACATTGTCACCATCTATGACGCCGGCGAAGAGTACGACACCACATACATGGCCATGGAATATCTCGACGGTCATGATCTGGCCCGTCATTGCCGCAAGGACAACCTGCTGCCGCCGAAAATGATCCTCAACATCATCATCAGGGTCGCCTTTGCCCTTGATTACGCCCATAAACACAAGGTTGTCCATCGCGATATCAAACCCGCCAATGTGATGCTGACCGAAAAAGGCCATGTCAAGGTCACCGATTTCGGTATTGCCCGCCTGACAACATCCAACAGCACCCAGACCGGCATTATTCTCGGCACCCCGAACTATATGTCACCGGAACAGGTCCTCGGCAAGAAACTTGACGGCAGGTCAGACCTTTTTTCTCTCGGATCGGTCATGTACGAACTGTTTACCGGCGAAAAACCTTTCAAGAGCGACAACATCGGCAACCTGATGCACAATATTGCCAGCGCCAAATTTACACCGGTTAAAACCCTGCGCAAGGACATCCCACCCTGTTGCGAGGCCCTGATCAACAAGCTGATGGCCAGAAGCCGGGCGCAACGTTTCCAGAACGCAGGGGCGGTGGTTCTTGAGGCCCAGCAATGCCTGGAAAACATTTGACAACATTTATTGAGATGAACCAACTTTAAAATCGTACACCAGGAGCTGGCCCCTTGAACTTCAAAGTATGCGGACTGACCGACGTCGGCATGAAACGCACCAAGAACGAAGACAACTACGGGATCGACAAGAAACTGGGGTTGTTTCTGGTGGCCGATGGCATGGGTGGCCATGCCGCAGGTGAAGTGGCCAGTAAAATGGCAATCGACCTGATCACCGATTATATCCGCCGGACCATGACCACCGACGAACCCTACCTTACCGGGTACAACTCCCGATACAGCCGTGCCGGGAACCGTTTGAACTCGGCGATCATACTCGCCAACCAGGTGATCTCCGACACTGCCACCAGCCGCGAGGAATGGCAGGGAATGGGCACCACCATCGTCGCGGCCTGGCGGTCCGATCCCGAATCCCCGCGCGTGACAATCGCCCACGTCGGAGACAGCCGCGCCTACCTGCTCCGGTCAGGGAATCTCCAGCAGATCACCACCGATCATTCCCTGGTTGAAGAACAGATTCGAGACGGTCTGATCACCGCCGATGAGGCCAAGCGATCGAGAATCAGGAACATGATCACCAGGGCGCTCGGCTACCGGACCAGAGTCGAGGTGGATATCAATGAATTCGAACTGGAATCCGGGGATAAACTGCTGATCTGCTCGGACGGCCTGAACGGCATGTTGGGTGACGAGGATATTCTTGATATCCTGCAGACCAACAGCAACCTGGAAGAGACCTGCAGGCAGCTGATCCACGAAGCGAACCAGATGGGCGGCCGCGACAACATCACCACCGTTCTGGCCAGCTTTCTGTAAGGGAAAACCTGACCGGTCTATACGCGGTACAGCCCTTTTTTCTCGATATAGTCCGCAACTCCCGGCGGGACAAGACCCCGCACCGCCCCGCCCTCACCAACTGTCTTCCGGATTCTGGTCGAAGAAATGTCCACAGGTTCCATCGCCAGGGCATGAAACGCCCCCGCGCGAACTCTATTCCTGCCAGGGCTGCCGGCAGTCCCCGGTGGGTCGGGGTCAAACAGGGAAACGGTCTTTTTCATCAGCTCCAGCGGAAAATCGGGCCTGTCGATCACCACCAGATCACACAACTCCGGCAGGAGCCGATAATTTTTCCAGGTCGCGATCTCGGCGAAGGCATCCATGCCGATCAGGAAAAAGATTTTTTCCGCTTCCCCGAGGACAGAACGCAGCTCTCGCAAGGTATCAACGGAAAAGGAAGGGCCGCTTCTCTTTTCCTCCATGGTGGATAGGACAAAACCGGGCCGATCCTGCAGGGCCAGTTCCAGCATGGCCGCCCGATGGACAAAGGGGGTGATTTTCAGATCAGGTTTGTGGGGAGGCCTTGCCGCAGGGATGAACAGCACCCGGTTGAGCTGAAGCGAGGCAAAAGCATGTTCCGCCACCGCAAGATGCCCGAGGTGGACCGGGTCGAAGGTCCCGCCCAGTACCCCTGTCCTTCCGCCGCGCTCTGACTCTGCTGCTGAAATCAAGCGACCCTCCACTGATGAACGGGATTGGAGATGATGGTGCCGGATCGGAAAGCTCTATTCTCGGACCTGACCTTCCCCATACACAATAAATTTACGGGAGGTCAGTTCCTTCAGACCCATCGGACCATAGGCATGAAGCTTGGTGGTGCTGATCCCGATTTCACTGCCGAGGCCGAACTGACCGCCGTCGCTGAATCGTGACGAGGCATTGACCATCACCGCCGAGGCGTCGACTTCCCGCAGGAACCTCTGGGAATTGGCGTAATCATTGGTGATGATGACCTCCGTATGCTGGGAGCCGTATCTGACGATATGCTCCATCGCCCCGTCGATATCGTCAACAACTTTCACCGCCAGAATGAGATCAAGGAATTCCATCCCCCAGTCGCTCTTTTCCGCCGCTTTACAATCGCCAAGAATCCGGCAGGTTTCCGGACAGCCCCGCAGCTCGACCCCACTTTTTCGCAGCTCTGCGGCGACCGCCGGCAGAAATGATCCGGCAATCCGCCGATGGACCAGCAGGGTCTCAAGCGCATTGCAGACGCCTGGTCTCTGCACCTTGCCGTTCATGATAATATTGATCGCCATCCGCTGCTCGGCCGACTGATCAACAAAGGCATGGCAGACCCCTTTGTAATGCTTCAGAACCGGGATTCTTGAATTCTCGGCGACAAATCGGATCAGCCCCTCCCCGCCCCGGGGAATGATCAGATCGATATATTCCTCAAGCTGCAGAAGAGTATTGATCGCTTCCCGGTCGGTCACCGGCACAACCTGAAGCGCATCACCGTTGATCCCTTCCCCGGCCAGACACTCCCGCAGAACCGTGGCCAGGGCCAGATTTGAATGAATTGCTTCCGAGCCGCCCCGGAGAAAAACACTGTTCCCCGCTTTGAGGCATAAGGAGGCGGCATCCACCGTCACATTCGGCCGCGACTCGTAAATCATCCCCACCACGCCCAGAGGAATCCGCATTCTTCCTACCATGATCCCGTTCGGACGTTTGATCATCTCACTGATCTCACCCACCGGATCGGGAAGCGCTGCAACTTCACGCAAACCGCCGATCATCGAATTCATGACCTTTGGTGAGAGTTCAAGACGGTCGAGCATGGCCGCGCTCAACCCCTTCTCCCGGCCGGCGGCAAGATCCTTCTCGTTTTCGGCACGGATATATTCCGCCTTTTGCTGCAAAGAATCCGCCATTCTGATCAGCAATCGATTCTTCGCTGCGGTTGAAAGAGAGGCCATCTGCCTTGAAGCCTTTCTGGCCCGGGCAGCCATATCCCTGATCTGTTCCTGAATGTTCATCACCTTCTCCTGATCACTTGGTGTCTGCTCTATTTCCCGCCCTCACCTTCAGAGGACAACCAGATTGTCACGGTGGATAACCTCCTCACCATCGATAAAGCCAAGCAGCTCTTCGATCCGGGAAGTCTTTTGACCTTTAATTGTTTCAATGGCCGAGGCCGGGTAACTGACCAGACCGGAAGCAATCAGCCGGCCTGATTCATCGAGACAATTCACCGGCGCCCCGACCCCGAAACGCCCCCGGACCTCCTTAATGCCGATCGGGAGCAAACTCCTGCCGCCGCTGATCACGGCCCTGCACGCCCCCTCGTCAAGCACCAGCTCACCCTGTGCTTTGAGAGTGTAGGCAATCCAGTGTTTACGTCTCTGCAGTTTTTCCACGTTGGGCAGAAAAAAAGTACCCACCGGCTCCCCGGCAAAAAGCTGGTCAATAATATCAGATTGCCGGCCGGGGCCGATAAAGGAGGCCCCGCCGCTGGCCGCAACCATTCGCGCGGCGTTGATCTTGCTGGTCATGCCGCCGGTGCCGAGAGCGCTTTTCACATTGCCGGCCATCTCTTCAACCGCCCGAGTCACCTTGGCAACCGTACATACCTTCTCGGCAAGGCTGTCACTCGCTGGATTGGCGGTATACAAGCCGGCGACATCGGTCAGGCAGATGAAAAGTTCCGCCTCAATCAGGTTTGATATCATCCCACCGAGGGTATCGTTATCTCCGAATCGCAGCTCTTCCACCGAAACGGTGTCATTTTCATTAATAATCGGAATCAACCCCCATTCCAAGAGCGTCAGAATGGTATTCCGGACATTCAGATACCGATTACGGCTGGAAAGGTCATCCCTGGTCAGGAGTACCTGGGCAACCTTCTGGGAATAGCGGTCAAAAATATCTTCATATCCGCGCATCAGGCTGCTCTGCCCCGCAGCTGCGACTGCCTGTTTTTCCTTGATGCTGATGTTTTTCCTGGTCAGTCCGAGCTTGCGGCGACCGGCGGCAACCGCTCCGGAACTGACTAGAATGACCTCCAGCCCTTTTTTGCGGAGGGTGGTCAGCTGACGGGCGAGATGGTCCATCACTTCGGTAGCAAGTCCGGACTCACTGGTCAGGATCGCGCTTCCCACCTTGACCACAACCCTGCGAGCCCTGTCCAGACATGCCTTACGTGATTTCATTCCTTCATCAAAGGGCATTTGAAAAGTCATTTTTTCCCCTTAAGAAACTGCCAGAAAGTATTGCCGGGCGACACAGAAAAAAATTGTGCACCTGATGACCTGTTGATTCGCGCAGCGGTTTGTAAACAGCGATGGGTTAGACAACACTGGCGCCGGCTGCCCAGTTGGAGGAGGAACTTAACAACAGGCCGGATCAATCAAGAAGTTCCGCAAGGCGCTTTTTCAGGTTTTCCAGCCCCTTTCCGGTCAGTGCAGAGGCAGTGAGAACTTCACGCCCCTCTCCGGCAATCCGTTCCTGTAATTCTACCACTTCATTTTCAGCAGACAACAGGTCTGTTTTGTTCAACAACACAAGATGTTTGCGCCCGACAAGCTCTTCACTGTACTGTTCGAGTTCATTTTCCAGGGTGGCCAGGTCTGCACCCGGGTCCGCACTTGAAGCATCGATAACGTAAAAGAGAATCCTTGTCCTTTCAATATGTTTCAGGAATTTGTGACCAAGTCCGACTCCCTCATGGGCGCCTTCGACCAGCCCCGGAATATCTGCCATGACGCAGGGTGAATGGTCGGTGAAATTCACGACTCCCAACTGGGGTTCAAGGGTTGTAAACGGATAAGGGGCCACTTTGGGATTTGCCGCTGAAAGTCTTGACAGGAGTGTGGATTTTCCGGCATTCGGCAAACCGATCAGACCAACATCGGCAAGGAGTTTCAACTCAATCCGATACCAGCGCTCATCCCCCGGCTGGCCCTTACTGGCCTGCCGCGGTGCCCTGTTCTGGGCCGAAGCGAAATGAACATTGCCCTTGCCGCCGGCGCCGCCGGTTGCGGCAATGAACTGATCGCCGTTGTGCAACAGATCAGCCAGGATTTCTCCTGAATCAATGTCTTTGATGAGGGATCCGACAGGAACATAAATGGTACTGTTCTCGCCCTTGTGACCGTGACGACCACTTCCCTGACCATGGGTGCCGCTATCTGCTTTGAAATGGGATCGATACTTGAAATCAAGAAGAGAGGTCAGCCGGGATGAAGCCTCGATGAAAACCGAACCTCCCCTGCCGCCGTCGCCGCCGTCAGGTCCGCCTCGGGGAACGAACTTTTCGCGCCGGAAACTCACACAACCATTGCCGCCGTCACCCGCTTTTACGTAAAACTTGGCCTCATCAATAAAAGCCATAAGAGCACCAGCGATCAGTTATAAATCCCGGACAGGGCATTACCAGGCGGTACACCGCTGTCCGGAGTTGTTGTCAGGCTGTTTCTGCCGGATAGACACTGACCCGCTTGCGGCTACGTCCGAAGTCTTCGTATTTGACCACGCCGTCAACCATGGCGAACAGTGTGTAATCCCTGCCGAGACCGACATTGGTGCCGGGATGGATCACCGTGCCCAGCTGACGAACCAGAATGTTGCCGGCCCGAACTGTCTGACCGCCGAATATTTTCACTCCGCGCCTTTGCGCGTTGCTGTCGCGACCGTTCTTGGAACTGCCGCCTGCCTTTTTATGGGCCATATCTTTACCTCTAATTAATCAGGCTGAATTTTTAATCAGGCTTCAATTCCTTCAATACGCAGAGCGGTATACTGCTGACGGTGCCCATTTCTGACCTTGTAGCCCTTCCGTTTCTTCTTCTTGAAGACAAGCACTTTTTTGGCCTTGCCCTGCTCGACAATCACCGCAGAGACCCTGGCGCCGTCGACCACCGGCTGACCGATCTTGACATTGTCTCCATCGGTTACCAGCAGCACATCTTCAATCTGAACCTTATCACCGACGTTACCGGTCAGTTTCTCCACCCTGAGCTGATCTCCCTGGGCAACCTGATACTGTTTACCACCGGTACGAATAATAGCGTACATAACATCCTCCAACAAAAAATGGTCTTGAAATCCTATACTTGACGGTCTTGCACCGTTTCCATCAGCAACTGTTCAAACGTCGGCCGCCGGAAATCACCGGCCAGTCGATGTGAAACAGAGATTAATAACAGAATGCGCCGGTTTGTCAACTATTAAAGCATCGAATTCTATCGGTTTCAAAGAAAGCGCGATGTTTGGTGAACAACCCTATCCATTTTCAATTCTTCATCCCGGAATTATCATTTTCTGTCTTCACTGCGCCTGCCCGTTCGGCTTCCGACAAACAGGCGGCTGAGCAACGGCCGGTATTCTGAAAACCCCGGGATATGATCTCCACCAGACTGCTTCCAGGCCCTGCCGGCGAGTTTCTTCAAGGGGGCTCTGATCTCTGCAAGAAGCGGCAGGGGGGGGACCACCGGCAGGTATTGTTCTATAGGCAGAGGAGGCGTTACCGCCATCTTCTTTTCAAGTTCGGTTACCAGCCCGATCTCCATTCCGCCGTCCATCCCTCTGCAACGTTCACGATTCCCCAGGGAATGAAGAAACCCCAAGATGGTTCCGAGGTCATTCTGCCGATAGAACTGCCTGATTTCGTCAGCAATAAGGGTGCGCATCTCCATCAGCTCGGCAAACTTATGCCGGTACATCTCCGAATGCGCTGTCAGACGTTCATAGCAATCCATCAGCAGATTGAAAAAACCTGCCTTTCTTGAAAACCCTCTGAACCGCACGCCTTCAAATACCCGCCGGTTCACGAGCTCTGAGCCATGCAGCGCCGGCGCATAAAAATACTCACTGTCCAGACCGACGATCTCCAGAAAATCCATAATCAGAACATCATCGGCGAGCATTGTATATATCCGCAACAGATCAAAGACGATCCTCTTTTCGAGAATAAAGGAATACTGCCGCACCTTCTCTTCAAGACTCTGCTTGTCATCCTCGATGAGCTTGCGGAAACCGAAATAACGGTCCGCGATCTCCTTTTTAATCTCGTAGGCGAGGATCTGATCAATATTCGGCTGCAAATCCTTAACCCCTCCGAGTAAGCAACAACGTGATACGAAATTCAGATTTATTCCACTGGAACCGACAAGCCCACACAGGCGAGCCTTGAAAGAGGCCATGAAAATAAAGCGTTCCCAACTCTTAACTCTTAACTCTTAACTCTTAACTCTTAACTCTTAACTAAAAAAACCTACCCCTTCTCCCAGACGATCTCATACTTTTCAATGTGTTGCGCCTGGTCCGGCACCACCGTAATCCGTTTTCCGGTCTGGTCTTCAATCTCATGGATGGTCGTAGACTCTTCCTGGAGCATCATCGTTGCAACTTGCGGGTTGACGCGCACTTCAACATTTTCCCCGCTCATCTTGACGGCGTTGACGGTGATGTTCCGCAGCACTTCGTAGCAGATGGTCCGTCTGGATTTCAGGATCCCGTCACCCTGACAGTAATGACAGGGCTCACAGAGAACCCTGGAAAGATCTTCAGAACTGCGCTTTCTGGTCATCTGAACCAGACCGAACTCCGAAACCTTGAGAATATTAACCCTGCTCCGGTCTTTTTTCACCGCTTCCTTGAGGGCGCGAAAGAGTTCTTCCCGATGTGCCTCCTCCTCCATATCGATGAAGTCGATGATGATGATCCCGCCGATGTTGCGGAGACGAAGCTGATAGGCGATCTCCTTCAGGGCCTCGATGTTGGTTTTGAAGATCGTTTCCTCAAGATCGTTCTTGCCGACGAATCTGCCGGTATTGACATCGACAACCGTCAGCGCCTCGGTGGTATCGATGATGATATAGCCTCCGCACCGCAGCCAGATCTTCTTGTCGAGGGCCCGGTTGATGTCCATTTCGATGCCGTAGCTGTCGAAAATTGGCGCTTTCTCCTGATAGAGGTTGATCCGGTCCATGAGATGCGGGGCAAAGGTTTCGACAAATTTCACGATCCTCCGGTGAACCTGCCAGTCATCGACGATCAGCCGATCAACCTCCGGGGAAAAAATATCTCGCACGGTCCGCAGGGTGATATCAAGGTCCTCATAGACCAGTCCCGGCACGGGAGACCTGGTTGCGCTGTCCCGGACTTCATCCCAGAGATGGAGGAGAAATTCCATATCCGCCTCAATCTCCTCCCGCGAGGCCTCCTCACCGACGGTCCGGACAATGAAGCCGGTTCCGGCCGGACGCAACTCCTCAATAATATCTTTCAGGTGCTGCCTGGTCTCTTCATCTTCGATTTTCCGGGAAATACCGATATGGTCGGTCATCGGCATGAAGACCACATTTCTGCAGGGAAGAGTGATATTGCAGGTCAGCCTGGCCCCCTTGGTTCCGATGGGATCCTTGCAGATCTGGACCAGGATCTCCTGCCCCTCGGTCAGCAGGTCTTCAATATGCAGACCCGCCTCACCGGCAAGCTCCGGAAGAAGCTCATGGCCGTTTCCCCCGCAGCAGCCTCCGACCTCATCTTCTTCACAGGGGAGAACCCGGCCGTCACCGTTTCGCTGGGCGGTCACGTCGTCCACATAGAGAAAGCCGGTCCGTTCAAGCCCGATATCGACAAATGCCGCCTGCATTCCGGGCAGAACCCGCTTGACCCTTCCCTTGTAAATATTGCTGACCAGCCCTTTTTCGGCCGGCCGTTCCAGGTAAAACTCCACCAGATTGCCGTATTCAACAAGGGCAATCCTGATCTCGAACGAGGTGGCATTTACGATCAGATCCGTGGCCATGAACATCCCCCTCTACCGCAGAAAAATAAAGCTTAAGTTGAGCAGCTCGCCTGCTCATACGAAACTTATACCCAAAGGGTGCAAAAATTGAAAAATCTGACCCGGTCGTCAACACGAACGGATATTGATATTCGTTGCAACAGCTGCCAAACACCCTCAATCATCAGCAATCGCGCTGACTTTGACCACTTTGGCTCGAGTGGTTTCGGCTGGATCAAGGGCGAAGAGCTCTTCCATTATTTCCATGGGTTTCAGGGTCGCCTTACTCGTTTCAGTCAGCATGACAAGCTCAATCCGACCATCGTCCAGAAGAGTGAGCCCCTTCAGCAGAGGTGCTGCATCAACAACCCTTTCCCGGCCTTTGCGCAGAACCCTGATCTCGATTTTTTCCCGGCTCTTTATGGAATCAATCAGGTCTCCGCTTATCCGGCGGCTCGGTAGAATATGATAGCAGGTTACTATCCGCTGCTCAACTTTTCCTGAATGCGGAGCAAGAGACGTGGCGAAAAACCCTTCCGGCAATTGTCTGTTCAGGTCGGCCAGCACCATCGCTTCATCCAGGAGAGGTTCGGCAAGTTCAATCTGCAGATACTCAGCGAAACTTTCAGTGCCGAGAGGCAAAGCCGGGCTGAAAGCGATCTTCGGTGATGGATTGAAACCCTGGGAGAAGTTCAGCGGCAGTTTCACCCGCTGCAGCACCCGGTAAAACATCTGGATGAGCTCAAGATGGCCGAAAAATCTGGCCGGCCCCGTCCGACTGTATTGAATCCGGTAAACGAATCGTCCTCCGGCAGCTACTGCAGCACCCTTCCTCGCTTCACCCTGGGTTGCCGGTTGGAGAGCTAAGGCTTTGGCGACAATCGGTTTCACCTTTTTAAAATCACAGAGTCCACACTTCTGACAGCCGTGTACCCGACAGTCGGGAGTGTACTCACCCGCCACCGCTTTCTTCAACTCTTCTTCCAGAAACTCCCGATCCACTCCACAGTCAAGATGGTCCCACGGCAAAGGGGCCTCCGGGGGAATTTCCTGCAGATAACGATCCGGATCAACCCCGCATGCGGCAGCCGCCGCAAGCCAGGTTTCAAGGTGAAAATGATCGGTCCAGGCGTCAAGGCGTGCGCCTAGCTGCCACGCTTTTTCGATGACGGCAGAGAGTTTCCGGTCTCCTCTGGACATGATGCCTTCAACATAGCTCTGCCGGGGATCATGCCACTTGAGCTGAAACCCTCTGCCCCGGGGCAGAATTCTCTTCAGGGTGTCAATCCGCGCAAAACCCTCTTCGACGCTCAGCTGTCTGACCCGCTGGAACGGAGTGTGAGGTTTCGGGACAAAGGTTGCCACACTGACATTTATTTTCCGCCCCCCGCCGCCTGATGTCGAGAGGGCCTTCTGGACCAGTTGCGGGATCGCAGAGAGATCCTCATCCGTTTCGGTGGGCAGACCGAACATGAAATAAAATTTCAGAAGCTTCCAGCCAAGGCCGAACGCCGCCCGGCTCGCCTCCAGAAGATCCTGTTCAGTGATTCCCTTGTTGATCACCTGCCGCAAGCGATCGGTTCCGGCTTCCGGGGCAAGGGTAAAGCCGGTCTTCCTGACCCGCCGGATCTGCTCCATCATCTCAGGGATCAAAGTCCCGACCCGCATCGATGGCATGGAAACCGACACCTTGCGGTCGCTCATCCGGTCCATGATCCGGACCAGAAGATCGGCGATACAGGAATAATCGCCGGTACTGAGGGACAGCAAGGCGACCTCATCAAAACCGGAAGCATTGATCCCCTGCTCGGCCAGCTGGAGAATCTTTTCCGGACTTCTTTCCCTGACCGGCCGGTAGATAATCCCGGCCTGGCAGAAGCGGCATCCCCTGGTGCAGCCCCGGGCAATCTCGACCCCGAGCCGGTCATGCACGATTCTGGTGTGGGGAACCAGCGGGGGAAAGGACGGCGTCCCTTCAAGATCGGCAAGCACCCGCCGCCTGACCGGAGCGGTCTCAGCCGAAGGAGACATCCCGGAAAACCGCCCCGCCGCATCATAGAGCGGCACATAGCGCGAGGGAACATACACACCATTGATCCCGGCCAGCAGCTCAAGAACCTCCTCCCGGGAAAGGCCCTTTCTTTTCCCTGCCAGCACCGCTTCGGATATCTCGAAAACCGCCTCCTCCCCATCGCCAAGAAGAATGGCATCGAAGAAATCCGCAACCGGTTCGGGATGAAACCCGCAGGGACCGCCGCCGATGACCAGCGGTTGGCCCTCAATCCGGTCCCGGCTCCTGAATGGCAATCCGGCCAAAGAAAGGATAGTCAGGATATTGGTGTAGCAGAGTTCATACGGCAGAGTGATCCCCAGCAGATCAAACTCCGAAAGCGGGATGTGGGACTCCAGGGAGAAGAGTTTGCGGCCCTGGCTCCTCAGGAGATCTTCAAGATCGCGGGCCGGGGCGTAGGCCCGTTCGGCGAGCATGTCGGGCCGGGAGTTGATGAGATGATAAAGTATCTGCACCCCCTGATGGGACATGCCGATCTCATACAGATCCGGAAAAAGCAGGGCCCAGCGGAGGGAGACCTTGCTCCAGTCCTTGGCCGTCCGGTTGAACTCATTGCCGGTGTAACGATTCGGTCTGGAAACAAACGGCAGGATCGAATCAAGATCTACAGGGGTAGGGAGTGAGTTGCGGTCGCGGCTTTCGTTCACTTCGTTCATTGGATCGCCACTCTCCTGAAACCGGCGGGGATCTCGAGCTTGAAATCAGTTTCTGCAAACGGGGTTTCCCCCTTCCAGTCACTCAACCTCAGAACCAGCCTGCCTCGCTGCTCCTCACCGGTGATCGTTATGGTTCCGGGCAGACCGCACTTTCCAGGCTGGTGGTCCCGATATTCGACCTGCATTGCTATTCCACCGATACTGTCCAGGAGAACATGGTCGAGAATGATTTTTCGCTCCGGATCAAAAAGTATCCGGCTCCTTCTACCTTTTTGCTTATCCAGCAGTTCCACCCATCGCCCCCTGTCCAGAACATCTCCTCCCGCGTCAACAACATTTACTTCTCCGGGGCCCAACCTGCCGATAAACCAGTAAAAGCCATCAACCGGGTCAAAACCGGGCGGGGTAAATCTGGAGAATGCCTTCGCGGCGACATCACCCTCATAAAATTTCTGTTCGGAAAAAGAGAGATACTGGAAACGCTTGCCATCAGAAACCAGCGCAAGAAGCGGCTGACCGAATGGATTGGTTCCTACAAACTTGAGATAGGCAGGGGTCATGGCCTGCAGATACCCGTCAAAGGCGCCGGAAAAGAATGTTGCCTCCAGAGAGACGTTCACATCGGCGTCAACCCATGGGCTGCAAGCCTTCTGGGAGGTGGCCGTCTCTCTGAACGAATCCCTGACCACGGCTTCCATGTGGCCGGGAAGCTCTACCATCTGCGTATTCACCGCGCAACCCGTGATCAGAAAGAGAAGACAGAGACAAAGAATTCTGAAAATGGTCACTTGCGGGCGTCCTCTATCTTTTTCCGGACCTTTTCCTTCTTGTCACCGTCGCTGTGCAGGGAGAGAGCCTTCTCCCAGGCCTTGAGAGCCTTGCCGGCCTTGCCGGCCCGGTAATAGACATCACCCAGGTGCTCGTTGATGGTCGGATCGTCGGGTTCGATCTCGAGGGCTTTCTCAATCTCGCTCACCGCCTCATCCAGCCTGCCCATTCTGAACAAGACCCAGCCAAGGCTGTCCTTGATGAAACCGTCATCCGGCTTCTGTTTCACGGCCCTCGTCAGGTACTCCAGAGATTTGTCGAGATTTTTTCCCTGCTCGGCCCAGGTGTAACCGATATAATTCAGGGCGTACGGATCATCCTCCTTGAGGGCGAGAACTTTCTCCATATACTCCAGCGCCTTGTCGGTCTGCCCCCGGCCGTCAAGATAGAGCCCATACTCAAAAAAGAGATCGGGATCATCCGGATAGAGACGCATGACCACCTGAAAGGTTTTTTCCGCTTCGGCATAATTCTTCTGCTGCCGGTAAAGAGAGGCCATGCTCACATAAAAGCTTTTATAACGCCCTTTTTCATCCGCCACCCGCTCCTTCAAAAGAGCAATGGCTGCGTCATACTTTTTCTCCCGGGCCAGGACCTTGGCCAGGAACAGGGTGGTTTCTTCATAATTGTCGGCCTCGGCTTCAATGTCGGTGAGGTTCTCGATGGCCTTTTCAGTGTCACCCTTTTCATGATAGGCGAGGGCGATCAGGGTTCTCGCCTCGTAGAACTGGGGATCGGCCTCAAGGGCTTCCTGAAGCAGATCAATGGCTTCGTCATAACGTTTCCGGTCGATCAGGAGTCTGCCGATGTTCAGATCAATTTTGAGCACATCGGTTGCGAAAGGACGCAATGCCTTAAGTTCGGCAATCGCCTCTTCAATCTTGTCCATTTTCAGGAGCAGGGAGATCAGCTGACTGCGGACCCTTTCGTTGCCTTCGTCGTCAGCAATTACCCGGCGGTAGATCGCGGCGGCATCTTTATCAAGCCCATCCTTTTCAAGAAAATATGCCGCCTCGATGGCAAGATACGGCGACCAGTTGAGTTCAAGGGCCTTGTCAAAGGCCTTCCGGGCCTTGTCATACTCTTTCATTTCCATGTAGATCTTGGCCAGATAATGAAAGCCGATGAATGATTCGGGATTGACCTTGACCAGGTTCTCAAGGACCTCTCTGGCCTCACCGAATTTGCCCTGCCTGGAATAGAGAGACCCCATCATCAGCATGGTGTTGAAATCTTTCGGGTCCCTGGCCAGCACTTCGCGGTAAGTGCTTTCCGCCTTGTCAAAACGCTCCATATTGATATAGAGATTGGCCAGGAGCGTATATGACGAGACATCATCGGGGTCTTCGGCGATCATCCTGCTCATCCAGGCGGCGGCTTCACGCTTCTTGTCCATGTTGATCAATAGCACGGCAAGACGCTTCATGATATGGGTCGCATGCATGTCGCACACCAGCGCTTTTTCGTACGCCTCTCTTGCTTCCTCGAACTTTTCCTCCAGTTCGGCGGTCCGCCCCCACATGAAATAAAAATAGGAACAATCCTGGTCGACGGTTTCGACGGAAGGATCAAGCCCCTCGGTCAGGGTGACCGACCGGGAAACATTCGCCCCGGAACAGGCCGAACAGAGCAGGGACAGCACCATGATGTACAGCAGATTTTTCTTCATACATTATTACCCGTTCAGGCTCCGGCCGCTTCCGGCAAGGGCCCGCTCAGCAAGGAATTATCATTGAACAACTCGAGGGCCAGTTGTGCCACCTGTCCGGCAACCACTTCCTGAGGGCCTGACGCATCAACATGCTTTATGTAATCCATCCCGAAACCGGCAAAGACTTCCGCAACAGCCTGGAGAGACTCCTGCTGCTCGAAATCGTTCAGCGCCTCACCACGAAGATCCCTGATCCGCCTGACTGACTCTTCAGGAGACAGATCAAGGATAATTACCAGATCAGGAACCGGGGCAAATGCTTCATTGGCGGCAAGGATGGCCTGCGGGTCGTGCCCGGCTGCGCCCTGGTATGCGGCGGTGGAAAAATAATATCGATCGGTCAGGACCACGGCGCCTCTTTTCAATGCCGGAAGGATGAGCTCTCGCACATGTTCACGACGATCATCCATAAAAAGGGCCAGCTCTTCCTCCGGGGTCAACTGGTCGCGACTGGCGAAAAGCGACCGGATTTTCCTGCCGCAGGGGCCGTCAGTCGGTTCCCTGGTGGTGACGACATCAAATCCCCTGCCGGAAAGACAATCCGCAAGCATCCTGATCTGGGTCGATTTGCCCGTGCCGTCGATCCCTTCAAACGCTATCAATTTTCCGTAAGACATCTATCTGTAATTATAATTTTTTTGATCAAACCCAAACCGTCCATCGTGACGGTAACCACCGTCTCCACATGAGACTTCAGTTGAACAGCGTGCCTGCTCGTACCGATAAGAGCGAGCCAGCGACACTTATACCCGAAGAATGAAATAACCGCCATTCCCGGACAGACGTTGTAAGACTTTAATATATTTAATGATTTTCAGCAAACAGGGAACGGTTGATAATAATCTCTTCCGCCTGCCGGTATGCTGCCCCAAGGCTTGCCGGATCAGCCTGCCATCTGCCGGCGATATCGTAGGCCGTACCATGGTCTACCGAGGTTCTCACCAGGGGCAGGCCGAGGGTGATGTTAACCCCGTCCGCAAAATGGAGCAGCTTGAAAGGAATCAGCCCCTGGTCGTGATACATGCAGACGACCGCGTCATATTTACCCGCCACCGCCTTATTGAAAACGGTATCCGGGGGAAACGGGCCTTCGACCAGCCAGCCATCCTTTCTCGCCTGGGCCACTGCCGGGCCGATCATCTCCCGCTCCTCAGTCCCGAATATCCCGTCCTCTCCGGAATGGGGGTTCAACCCGGCAACCGCGATTCTTGGCGCGGGAATTGCAAAATCCTGTTGCAGCGAACGCCCGGTCAGGCCGATCAGATTCACGATCTTTTCCACGGAAAGAAGTTCCGGCACCGCGGCCAGGGAAACATGAATGGTGACCAGCGTCACCCGCAGGCTCTTCCCGGCAAGCATCATGGCGTGTTCGATTCCACCCGAGAGGGCGGCGAGCATTTCGGTATGCCCGGGGTAATCAAATCCGGCCTGGTTCAGGGCGCTCTTGGTGATGGGACAGGTCACCATCCCGGCCAGCACACCTTCTTTGATGAGTTTCACTGCCTCGACGATATAGCTGCCCATGGCAAGACCCGTCACCGAGTCCGGTTTCCCCCAGACAAGATCCCGGGGAAGATCGGAGAGGGGCAGAACATTGATCGCCCCGGCAACATATTTTTCTCCGGGCTGCCAGCGGACGACCCGGGTATCGCCGCCGATTCCTGCCGCACATCTCTCAAGAACACCCGGATCCCCAAGCACCACCGGCAGAAAACGGCCTGTCACCAGACCGGCATGGAAACGGACGATTATTTCCGGGCCGATCCCGACCGGACAACCCATGGTAATGCCGAGCAGTTCCGTCATCAGAAAAAATCTCCGTCCAGTTCGATAATATTCTTCACCAGTTCAAGCCGGGGTGCAGCACCATCGGTCAATACAGAAACCGCATCGAACCGGCACACTCTCTCCTGGCAATTTTCCCTGGCCATGTATTCCCTGGCCGCCCTGACCAGCTGCCGCTGTTTCCGCGAATCGATCCCCTCAAGAGGGTGGCCGCATTCCAGACCGCTTCTGGTCTTGACTTCGACAAAGACCAGGCACCGTCCCTCCTCGGCAATCAAATCTATTTCCCCGAGCTTGCCCCGGTAATTGGTTTCAAGAATCCGGTAACCGGATTTCCGCAGCAGCGCAGCGGCCAGCTCCTCGCCTCTTTTGCCAAGTGACAGACGTTTTTCAGTCATCTTTTCCCAGAAATTCCCGGACCCCCCTGAAAGACCTGCGATGGACCGGAGACGGACCGTGTTTTTCGATCAGCGCCCGGTGTTCCGCAGTGGGATACCCTTTATGCCGGGCAAAATGATACTGCGGGTACTCCCGATCCAGATCGTGCATCATTCGGTCCCGTTCCTCTTTGGCAACAATGGAAGCCGCGGCAATCGAAGCGCTCCTGGACTCACCCTTGACCAGACTCTGCTGGGAGACCTGGTGCGGAATCGTGAATTTTCCGTCCACCAGCAGAAAATCGGGAACCAACGGCAGGTTCTCCATCGCCTTCTTCATGGCCAGAAGGGAGGCGTGCAGGATATTCAGCCGGTCGATCTCTTCAACGCTGCAGACACCCACGCCGATCATGGCATCAAGCTCCCTCAGCAGCTGATAAAGATTCTCTCTGGCGGCACCGGACAGCTTCTTGGAATCCTTAAATACCGTGCAATCACAATCGCGGGGAAGAACAACACAGGCTGCCACCACCGGTCCGGCCAAGGGTCCACGCCCCGCCTCATCTGTTCCGGCAACAATTCTTACTCCGGATGCGTAGAGCTGCTTCTCGAAGGAAAAATTATCGCCAATCTCTTCCGTTGCAGATGTGAACAGGTCACCCTGAATGCTCATCTTGAAATCCGCCAAAAAAAAACCCCGCCGCAAACTTCATGGTTTGCAGCAGGGTCTATAATTCCCCGGAACACTTCCGGCCGCTTTGTCACTAGCCGAAAGCGGTAACAGTCAACCAGATAATGGCAGCAGACCTCAGTTGATGCCACGCTCCTTGATTCTGGCCGCCTTGCCACGAAGATCACGAAGGTAGTAAAGGCGGGACCGACGTACCCGGCCAAGGCTTTCAACCACTATTTTCTCGATCCTCGGTGAGTGAAGGGCGAAGGTCTTCTCAACACCGACACCATGGGAAACCTTCCGCACGGTGAAGGTCGCGTTCATGGTACCATTCTTGCGTTTGAGAACAACGCCTTTGAATATCTGGACCCTTTCCTTGGTTCCCTCAATGATCCGGATATGGACGCTGACGGTGTCGCCTGCGCGAAAGACCGGAATGTCATACCGCATATTCTCTTTTTCGATATCTGCTATTACGCTCATGCTTATTTCTCCATTATGATAAAGCCCGTCTAAAAACGGAAGCCGACAAAATAACGTATGGAACAAAAAATTTCCAGTACTGATTTAGAAAAAATCACTTTTTTTAAAAAAAAAACATAATCACCACGCTGTTTCAACCATGATCCGGTCAGGCAACAGCCAGACAGACTGGGCGGAGGCGCCATTTCACAACGCCTGAGCAACGTCGGAGTTGACGGAAGGGGCGCAAGAGCAGTCTGCGGGCTGATGACCCGAGTTCCGCTGCGCCCGGTCGAGGCAAGATCCTGAGGGAATCATCACGATTCACAACATTTCTGACCCGCTCAGCGATCCCCGAGAAGCCTGTCGAGGATTATCGAGGCGGCCGACCGGACCGACAGGTGGTTGTAGTCACCCCCGCCGACGATCGGCGGCAGAAAAGCATCAATCCGTTCAGTGACCTCCGGCGCGAGCCCCCAGCCGGTACCGAACAGGAGTAGCATCGGTTCACCGGTGAAGATTTTCTGCCGGGCATCGACATACTCCATGGTCTTCGCGTTCCGCGCCGCGCTGGTTGCGACAATGATCGGCCGCGCCCCTCTATTCCCGGCAACTTCCGTGAACAGCTCTTCCAGGTCACTGCATACGCGAACGATCGACAGCGCCTCCTTTCTCGGCTTGTTGTATTCGGACCCATGCCCGGTCTGCCAGTGATCGACAATCTCATTCACCAGCTGCTGCTGGTCTGCAAAAGGGGTCACCAGATAATACGTGCCGACCCCGAAGGTGCGCCCCGCCCGGGCAATATCGTGAATATCAAGGTTGGTGACCGCCGAGCCGATCACCTCACTGTTCCGGTTGCAGACCGGATAATGAACAAGGGCCAGATCGACTCTGATATCGTTTTCCATGGTGTCGGAATTGATAGCTGGAACCTCAAGCAGCAGAAAATTTAATCTGATGTCCTCTTCCCGAGAGCATCGACTTCAGCCAGGAGTCCATGACCGGAAAGGACCTTTCGCTCCGCCTTGGAAAAAGTGCGTCCGGCCAGCATCTCCGGCCGCTTGCGCAGGGTTTTCTTCACCGACTCGGCAAACCGCCAATCCTGGATTGCCTGATGGTCACCGGTAAGCAGCACCTCCGGCACTTCGGACCCCTGAAACTCGCGGGGCCTTGTATACTGAGGGTGCTTCAGCATCCCGCTGCTGAAAGTGTCCTGGCTTGCCGATTCGGCACACCCCAGTACCCCCGGGAGCAGCCGGGTGATGGCATCGACCATGACCATGGCCGCCAGTTCTCCCCCGGTCAGGACATAGTCGCCGATGGAGATCTCATCGTCGACAAACATTTCGCTGACCCGTTCGTCGACCCCTTCATAACGACCACAGAGAAAGACCAGATGTTTCTCCAGAGCAAGGGTCTCGGCAGTCCGCTGGGTGAAGGTTTTCCCCTGCGGGCTCAACAGGATCACCCGGGGGCGACTCTCTCCACCGGCAATACTCCGGAGTGCCGCAGCGATCGGCTCCGGCTTCATGACCATCCCTTCACCGCCCCCGAAGGGCCGGTCGTCGATCATGGTGTGCTTGTCGGTGGCAAAATCCCTGATGTTGGTAATATGGACGGTGATTCTGCCGCTCTGGACAGCGCGGCGGATAATCCCTTCCTGAAGAGGCGATTGTAACAGGTCCGGAAATATGGTCAGGATATCAAACTGCATGGCCGAGAATTTCTTGTGGAGGCTGGGGGGCTAAAAACGCCTGCAAAGGCAGACAGGGAAACTATCTGTGCGGGGCCGCCACACTACATGTCAAAAAGCCCCGGGACATCGGCGATGGTCAGGAGGCGACGATCCAGGTCGACATCAAGCATGAATTCGCGCCTGGCGGGAACGAGGTATTCACGGCCGGTACCCCGGATGACCAGCACATCGTGCCCGCCGGTAGCAAAGAGGGCCTTCACCCTGCCAAGTTTAAGGCCGCTTTCGGAGACCGCATCAAGGCCGACCAGATCATGCCAGAAAAATTCATCCGGCAGAAGTTCAGGCAGGTAGCGTCTGTCAACCCAGATCTCCAGTCCGGAAAGCTCTTCAGCCCCGTTCCGGTCATCGACCCCGGATATTTTTACAATCGCGACCTTGCCGTGCGCACTGCTGCTCTGAACCTGGTACGGTGAGTACTCACCACCTGGCGAAACTACCAGAATTTCCGGATAGCCGGAAAAATCATCCGGGTTCTCCGAATAGGGATGGACCCGGAGTTCACCTTTGATGCCGTGCGGTTTGCTAATTTTGCCGGCCTGGATATATATTTTCTGATCCGGACCGGAACCTGCGGCAGTCAAATCCACCCTGCTCCCTAATCGAGAATCTCGAGCCTCGCCCTGGCGCCAGACCTGCCGGCAGCGGCCGAAAGCAGTGCACGCATGGCACGTGCCGTCCGTCCCTGCTTACCGATGACCTTACCCAGGTCATCTTTGGCAACGCGCAGCTCGAGGACCGTGGAATCGCCCTCTTCAGTTACGTTGACCGATACGCTCTCCCGGTCATCGACGAGTGAAGTGGCGATGAATTCGATCAGTTCTTTCATAACCGGTTATTCCGCTGCCGGAGCCTCGGCAGCACATTTGCAGAGAAGGCTTTTCACGGTCTCTGTAGGCGTGGCGCCCCGATCGATCCAGAACTGGAGCTTGTCCTGTTTGATGTTTACTTCAACAGGATTTTTAAGCGGATCGTAGGTACCGACAATCTCCAGGAATTTTCCATCTCTCGGTGCTTCTGAGTTGGCGACCACGATGCGGTAAAACGGTTTTTTCTTTCTGCCCAGTCTGGTAAGACGAATTTTTACAGCCATTAATACGTTCCTCCACGTAATTTTCGACGCCCATAACCAATGCTCTCATGCACCGGCACGGTCTGATTTGAATCTATGGTTTTAATGTTACACCGGCAGGCAACGAGTGCCTCGATCCGGTTTTTTCACCCTTGCGGGCATAAGTTACGTACGAGCAGACAAGCTGCTCAACTTCAGCTTTGCACCCTTCGGGCATAAGTTTCGTACGAGCAGACGAGCTGCTCAACTTCAGCTTTGCACCCTTCGGGCATAAGTTTCGTACGAGCAGACGAGCTGCTCAACTTCAGCTTTATCTGAACATCCCTTTCGGTCTTTTTCTCTTCTTGCCGCCGGCGGCTTTTATTTTGCCGAAAGCGCCCATCCCTTTCATCTTCTTCATCATCTGCAACATATCGGAATAGTTTTTGATGACCTTGTTCACATCCTGCACCGAGGTGCCGCTCCCCCTCGCGATTCTCTGCCTGCGACTGGAGTCGATGATCTGGTACCGATGCCGCTCCTGACGGGTCATCGAATTGATGATCGCCTCGATCCTGCCCAATTCTTTTTCGTCGGGCTTGGGAATATTCTGCATCTGCTTGAGGCGGTTCATCCCCGGAACCATGCCCATCAGCTGTTCCAGGTTCCCCATTTTTTTTATCTGCTGGACCTGGTCCCGGAAGTCCTCAAGGGTGAAGGCATCCTTCCTGATCTTTTTGGCCAGCTGCTCTGCCTTCTTCTGGTCGACGACCGCTTCGGCCTTTTCGATCAGGGTCAGGACATCGCCCATCCCGAGAATCCGTGAAGCCAGCCGGTCCGGGTGAAAAACCTCAAGACCGTCCATCCCTTCGCCGACCCCGACAAACTTGATCGGCCTGCCGGTCACCTTCTTGATGGAAAGTGCGGCGCCGCCCCGGGCGTCACCATCCATCTTGGTCAGGACCACGCCGGTGACGTCAAGATCCTGATTGAATTTTTCCGCAACCGTGACCGCATCCTGCCCGGTCATCGCATCGGCAACAAACAGAATCTCGGCCGGTTTCACCTCCGCCTTGATCCTGCGGAGCTCCTCCATCAGTTCTTCATCAAGATGGAGACGACCTGCGGTATCAATCAGGACCGTGTCACAGTTCCTGAGCTTTGCCGCCGCCACCGCCGTCCGGCAGATATCGACCGGATTGTCCCCAGTCTTCGAACCGTGTACCGGGAGGGCCAGATTCGCACCGAGTACCTTGAGCTGCTCGATGGCCGCCGGCCGATACACATCGGCGGGGACCAGATAAGGCCTGCGTCCCTTGCCCTGCAATAATTTGGCGATCTTGCCGGTGGTCGTTGTTTTACCGGAACCCTGCAAACCGGCCAGCATGATCACCACCGGCTGCGGACCGCCCAACTGCAGTTCTTCGGTAGCGCCCCCCAGCAGATCAATAAGCTGCTGGTGAACGACCTTTATCACCTGCTGCCCCGGCGCGAGGCTGGTCAGAACCTCCTGACCGACCGCCTTCTCCGTCACTTCAGCGATGAAATCCTTGACAACCCTGAAGTTGACATCGGCCTCAAGGAGTGCCGTCCGGACCTCGCCCATCGCCTCGCTGATATTGCTTTCAGAGAGCTTGCCGTGGCCCCGCAGTTTCTTGAAAGTCCCGTTGAGACGGTCTGATAAGCTATCGAACATTTCTACCGAATATCAAAGCATTAAAGGCCCCGGCCCTTACCGGCGGAAGCCCGATCATTACATTGCCCCAGGAAAATCCGGAAAGATACATGGATAAGGGGGCAATGTCAAGAAACAACTTGCTGTCCCGATGCCATCCGTGAACGGGTCCGTTCAGGACAATTCCCGGCGGCACGCCTCGATCTTTTCGGGGCTGTCAATCTGGATCAGCCTGCAGTCATGGTCCCGGGGCAGGATTTTCCTGGCAAGTCCGGTCAGAACGTTTTTCGGACCGACTTCAATAAAGGTTCCAACCCCGCGGGAGAGCAGCCCGTTCATAATCTCATACCAGCGAACGGTCGAGGCGATCTGCCTGGCCATGATCTCTTTGATCTTCTGCGGCTCATTTTCCTCACCGGCAGTCACGTTGAAAAGAAGAGGGATTGCCGGGGAACTGAAACTGACCCCCCCCATGAATGCAGAGAAATCCTCAATCGCCCCGCTGACCAGAGCGCTATGCCAGGCGCCGCTGACCTTCAGGGGGATGGCCTTGCCTCCCTTTTCCGCCACAATCTCAGCGGCTGCGCTCAGGGCGGAAAGCTCGCCGGACAGGACAATCTGCTGCTCGGAGTTGTGATTGGCGGCGGTGAGAACTCCCCGGTCACTGACCGCAGCGACAATGCCCAGAACCTCATCAATCTGCAAACCTAGGACCGCATGCATCCCGCCGGGATTCTGCTCGGCCTCGCGCTCCATCAGCCGGCCCCTCTCGGTGACCAGCCTCAGGGTATCATCCTCACTGATCACCCCCGCCGCGCAGAGGGCTGCATATTCTCCAAGGCTGTGACCGGCAACATAATCAGGATTAATTCCCGCCCGGGTAAGCCCGCGCAGGGCCATCAGATTCTGAACGGTGATCGCGGGCTGCAGATGCGCGGTTCTGGTCAGCTCCTCCATCGGCCCTTCAAGGCAGAGTTTCCTGATCGGATAGCCGCTGATCGCATCAGCCTTGTCAATCAGGCTCCGAGCCTCATCGTCAGCCGCCAGAAACTCCTCACCCATGCCGACATACTGGGACCCCTGCCCGGGAAACAGAAAAGCTATCTTCTTGTTATTATTCATTTTTTATTTTTCTCCATTGCGATCATTTGTGCCGCGCACTCAACTCTATTTACTTGTTTCTTCCTGATCGTCACCAAGGGTTGCCAGCAGAAAAAGACCGACTCCGATGGTGATCGCCGAATCGGCAGCATTGAAGGCCGGCCAGTGATATCTGCCGATAAAGAAATCGAGAAAATCAACCACATGACCGAACCGAACGCGGTCGATCAGATTCCCCACCGCACCGCCGGCCACCAAACCTATTCCGGTAACATACAGAATCCCCCGGTCACGATATTGCCGGAAGGCGTATACGAGAACCACCAGGGCAATGACCGCAACCGTCCCGAAAAAAAGCTGCCGCCAGAGAGTCTGCTCTCCGGCCAGCATCCCGAAAGCCGCTCCGGTATTGGTGATGAAGATCAGATTGAACAGGCCGGGAATCACCGGTTTGATCTCAAAGGGCCGGAACGCGGTCATGATCCACAGCTTGCTGAGCTGGTCGATGATCACCACGGCGGCAGCTATCGCCAGCGGATAGAGAGGTGTCCGGATACTCATAATGCGCTGACCACCTGCAGACAGCGGTTGCAGATCAGGGGATGGACCTCGTCTGCGCCAACGGTTGTCGACCTGGTCCAGCAACGCTCGCATTTCTGCCCGGCAGCCGGTGATACCAGGATGGTCAATTCCGGGAATTCCTCGGAAACAATGCCATTTGCCGGTGGTTCATCCACCCGGTTCAGTTCCGATACAATGCTGATGGTGTGAAGAATCTGCCAGTTTTCCTCCAGAAAAGCTCCAAGCTCACCTGAAACCGCAATCTTCAGCTCAGCCTCAAGGGGATGGCCGATCACCTTTTCTTGTCGGGCCAGTTCCAGCGCCCTGGTAAACTCGCCTCTGACCCTGATCAACCTTTCCCATTTCCGGTCCAGATCACCACGCAGCCATTTCTCGCATGCTGCAGGGAATTTCGCCAGCGCAGGGTCCTCCTCGCGGGCAGGATCAGCGGGCAGATGCTCCCAGACTTCAGCTGCGGTAAAGGTAAGGACCGGCGCCATCAGCCGCACCACCGTATCCGCAATCTCGTAAAGGACGGTCTGGGCCGATCTCCTGCCCCGGGAATCGGTCCCATCCGTGTACAGCCGGTCCTTGATAATATCGAGATACAGGGCACTCATGGTCACGGTACAGAAATTGAGGAGACTGTGGAATACCACGTGAAATTCGAAAGAGTCATACGCACCGGCGACCCGTTTTTTCAATTGTTCAAGCTGGGACAGGGCCCATTGATCGATTTCAGGCAGGTCCCCATAGGCGACCCGGTTCGCGGCCGGATCAAAATCGCTGATATTGCCCAGCAGGTAGCGGATGGTATTCCGCACTTTTCGATAAGCATCGGAGAGCTGATTGATGATATTGTCGGAGATCTTGATATCATCCCGATAGTCTTCCGAGGCAACCCAGAGCCGGAGGATCTCGGCCCCGTTTTTTTCGATGATTTCTCCCGGAGCGATTACATTACCGACGCTCTTCGACATCTTGCGCCCGTTTTCATCGACCACGAAGCCGTGGGTCAGCACCCCGCGATAGGGTGGCCGCTGCCTGGTCCCAACCGAGGCGAGCAGGGAACTCTGAAACCAGCCCCGGTGCTGATCGCTGCCTTCGAGATAAAGATCGGCCGGGGAAGAAAGCTCTTCCCGTTCTTCCAGGACCGCCGCATGGCTGGTGCCGGAATCAAACCAGACATCAAGGATATCCTCTTCTTTCTCAAACTCGGCGCCGCCGCATTTCGCGCAGGTTGCCCCCTGACCCAGGAAATCCGCAAGCTCGTGGGAAAACCACGCATCGGCGCCCTCCTTGCGGAAGAGCTGATCGATCCGGCGGTTAACTTCTTCATTGTTCTGGATCTCGCCGCATCCTTTGCAGAGGATGGCGGTGATCGGCACCCCCCAGGCCCGCTGCCGCGACAGACACCAGTCGGGACGGGTCTCGACCATCCCGTAGATCCTGTCCATTCCCCAGTGGGGGATCCATTTTACTTCCCGGATGGCGGCAAGGGCCCGCTCGCGGAGATCGTTCATTTCCATCGAGATGAACCACTGTTCGGTCGCCCGGAAGATCACCGGTTTCTTACAGCGCCAGCAGTGGGGATAGCTGTGTTTCATCCGGCTGTGTCTGACCAGATGACCGCTTGCCTCAAGGTCTCTGCAGATCACCGGGTTCGCCTCCCGGATATTCATCCCCAGATACGGGCCTGCCTCGGCGGTGAAATTGCCGCCGCTGTCGACCGGGGAAAGCACCTCAAGCCCGTAGCGGGTGCCGGTGATATAGTCCTCACGGCCATGCCCCGGAGCGGTATGCACGCAGCCGGTTCCGGTTTCAAGGGTCACATAGTCGGCAAGGACCACCGGGGAGAATCGATCGAGAAACGGGTGACGGCATTTGCACCCTTCAAGCTTCTGGCCGGAAAAGGTGGCGAGTACCTTGTGCCCCTCGCTTTCAAGTTCGCTGAAGACCTTTTCAACCAGCCCCTCGGCCATGATCCAGACCTCACCTCCTGTCTCGACCGCTGCATAGGTAAAATCGGGATGCAAGGCGACCGCGAGATTGGCGGGCAGGGTCCACGGGGTCGTGGTCCAGATCACCACCGAGACCTTCCGCCCGGCAAGTTCCGGCAGATAATCACCGGGATCACCCGAAATCTCGAATTTCACATAGATCGAATCGGAGGTATGATTTTCATACTCGACTTCAGCCTCCGCCAGCGCAGTCTGGCACGACGGACACCAGTGAACCGGTTTCTTGCTGCGGACCACGGCGCCACTGGCCAGAAAAGTATTGAATTCCCGGGCGGTCGCCGCCTCGTAGGAATAGTTGATGGTCAGGTAGGGATTCTTCCAATCGCCTAGCACCCCCAACCGCTGAAACTCCGCCTTCTGGGTTTTGATCCATTTTCCGGCATAGGTGCGGCAGGCCTTGCGAAAGGCAAGTTTGCTGATCTCTTTTTTCTTGTCGCCAAGCTCCTTGTCCACATTCAGTTCAATCGGCAGTCCATGACAGTCCCACCCGGGGACAAAGGGGCAATGATAACCGGACATCCTCCTCGCGCGCAGGATGATGTCTTTCAGGATCTTGTTCAGGGCATGGCCCATGTGCAGGTGGCCATTGGCATAGGGAGGCCCGTCGTGGAGGATATAGACCGGCCTTCCGGCGGTTGCCGCCTGGACCTTTTCATAAAGCCCTTCCTTCTCCCATTTTTTCAGGAATTCAGGCTCCCGCTGGGAAAGATTGGCCTTCATCTTGAAACTGGTCTGGGGCAGATTGAGCGTTGCCCGGTAATCCATTTAGCATCTCCTGTGATCAGTATTATAATGTATATACGTCGGCCGGAAAGTTGCCGGGCGTAATCAATGGTTGCAAGCGTCCGGGTAAAATAACAGCTACTCTTCATCTTGCAAGAGTAAAGTTTTGAAATTTCACCGCTTTTTTACAAAAGCGCAGGGGCCTGTAATTGACAATGACTCGCGGTTTATCTATAATCGCCATCTTCAAACCTTAAAGAACAATCGGAGAATCAAAATGCCCAAAGTAATCGCCATGGCAGGCAAGGGAGGCGTCGGCAAAACGACCCTCTCCGCCTTGCTCCTCAAATACCTTACGGAAAAAGGACACACCCCGGTCCTGGCGGTGGACGCCGACTCCAATGCCAATCTCAACGAACTCCTGGCCATGGAGGTGGGACTCACCATCGGCGAGATCAGAAAGGAGCTGAAGAGCGAACTGCCGCCCAATATGACCCGGGACCAGTTCATGGAGATGAAGGTCCACCAGTCGATTGTCGAAGCGAAAGGGTTTGACCTGATGGCCATGGGCCAGCCGGACGGCCCGGGCTGCTATTGCGCCGCCAACCAGTACCTGGCCATGACCATGGACCATCTGGCGGAAAACTACAAATACATCCTGGTCGACAATGAGGCCGGCATGGAACACTTAAGCCGAATGAATTTGCGGAACATCGATCATCTGCTGGTGATTTCCGACCCTTCGGCCCGGGGCATCATGACCGCCGGCAGAATTTCCGACCTGACCGGACCTTTAGGCATGGAAGTGAAACATAAATGTCTGATCGTGAACCGGGTCCCGTCCCCGGCCTCCCCGGAACTCCTGGCCAAGATCAACGAGACGGTGACCGCAAGCAACCTTCCCCTCGGCGGGCTCGTCCCGGCCAGCGACGAACTGGTCAATCAGGAGATCATCGGCGGCTCCTACCTGGAACTGGGTGATGACCTTCCGGTGATCAGAGCGGCCTATGGGATTTTTGATTCGTTTATAAAATGATTTAAACAGATAAACTTCGGAAAATCGTTGTGGACCGCAACCAGAAACTCCTGCTGATTCTGATCCCCCTCCTCGTCTCGGCCTCCTTCTTCAGCGTCGCCTTCACCCCGGTGGAAGTGCTCGGCTGCCGCACCCGCGGCCTGATCGCAATCTCGATCGCCCTCCTGGCAGGGCTGGCCGGTATCTGCACCGCAATAAAAAGCTTGACCCTGCGATTCAGATCACAACCGGATTCTCATTTCTGGATCCTCAGCACCCTCATTCTGGCACTTCCGTCTTTTTATATCGTGCTGACGGAGTTGTAAACCGGGCAACGCCGGGCGAGACACTGATTAACACCATGTTTCAGCCATTGCCACTTCGACTGGATCACTCTTCGACAGACTCAGAGTGAGCGGAATTTCTATTTTCACCCATGGGGGCATAAGTCTCGATGTCTCACAAGCTCGCTTTCGCCCAGGGGCATAAGTTTCGTATAAGCAGGCACGCTGCTTAACTTAACTAATCGGGACGAGCAGGCGAGCTGCTCAACTGAAGCTTTATACCCGCTCATCCTGAGCCTGTCGAAGGATCATCCTGAGCTTGTCGAAGGATGGCCCGACTTGCTTTGCAGGTTCGGCATAAAAAAAGGCAGGGTCTCCACCCTGCCTTTTTTTATTTATTTCAAATACTTACTACCGCTTGATATTGATCAGGTCCGCGAGCATTTCATCGGTGGTGGAGATGATTTTCGAGTTCGCCTGAAAGCCTCGCTGGGTGGTGATCAGCTTGACGAATTCGGTGCCGATATCAACGTTTGACTGCTCCAGGGCGTTGGGGGCAATCGACCCGAGACCGTTCGTTCCCGGAGCGCCGGTGACCGGGGCGCCGGATTCAGTGGTTTCGGTGAAGATATTGCCCCCTTCTTTAAAGAGCCCGGCCAGGTTATTGAAGGTGGCCAGCGCCACCTGGGCCCGTTTCAGAACCTGGCCGTTGGAATACTGGCCGGTGATCACCCCGTCGGTATCGACCGAAACCGACTGCAGGAACCCGGAGGCGTAGCCATCCTGGTCCTGGAAAACGGTGGTCGAGGCATTGGCGTACTGGGTGGAGGCGAGCGCCTCGCTGTCGAAATTGGTGGTGACCACGTCCCCCGCATGGCTGCCGTCCTCCCCGCTGACATCGGCAGCGATACCGGCGAAAGCTCCCGCCCCGAATACCGCCGGCGCAGTGCCCGCTATGGAGGCGATCGCGAGCTGGCTGTTGTAACTGGCCGATCCGGATTCCCGGTCGGTAAGAACCAGACGCCCGGCATAATCAATGGCGGCTTCGGCATTGAAATTGGTTTCCAGCCAGTCCAGCAGGTCCTGCACCGTATTATTGGGCGAGTCGGTGGCGTTGACCGTGAATGTTGCCGCCACCACGGTGCCGTCCGGCTGGGCGCCGGTAAAGATCATGGTATTGTTCGCGGCCACCGGCCCTACGCCACCACTCGTATACACGCTGCCCCAGTCGGTGGCCGCCGTAATGACCGGCGGGACACCAAGGGCCGTGGTCAGGGCCCGATCGCTGGAGAGGATCTGCTCCTTGGAGGTGGTGATGTTGATCTGCGCTCCGAACGGATTGCTCATGCCGCCGACCGTGGCCGGCAGTACCGCCGATTCGGTGAAGGTGAAAGTTGTCACGGCGAGCGCGCTGTTGCCGCCACCGGTGTCTTCCAGCCTGAGCCGACCGAAGGCATCGATACTCGCCGTGCAGCCGAAGTTGGTGCCGACCGCGGTCAGAAAGTTCTGGACTTTTGTTGTCCCGTATGCGGCTCCTGAGGGCACCGTGTAGTTCCAGGCAGCAACCGCCGTCCCGTCGGGAAGATACCCGGCCATGGAGAACACGTCCCCCGGCTCCACCTGGTTGCCGCTAGCGTCAAACACCGAGTTCCAGGTGGTTTCCGAGGTGATGAAATCGGTGGTCAGCACGCTGTCGTAGACCCCGGAATCGCTTACAATCACCTGGGAAAGATTGGTGGTCTGCCCGGAATAGCGGGCCCCGAAATTGATCTCGATGGAATCGTTAGCGAGATCGCCGGTGAAATTCACATCAAAGGCATAGTAGCGGTCGGTCTGGTTCAGGACCACCCGGTTTATGGTCTGCGCCGGGTCAACCTCGCCGTCGGGCGGAACGTTAAAGGCATCAATCTGCAGAATATCGCCGGAGGTGCTGAAGTTGATCACCCCGTACTGCAAGGCGCCAGCCCCTTTATGATTCTGAAAATTGTAGGTGGTGTCCGGGGCATAGATCGTCTGATCGCTCGTGTTAAGATAGCGGAAATCCTCCGAAGGATCACAGGTAACCAGATATTCCCACTGGTTGTCGACGGTCGTCCGGTCGAAGTAGACGGTCAGGTCGTGGCTCGCGCCGATCGAGTCGTAGATCTTGACCGAGGTGGTGTACTCGTAGTTGGTGGACGAGATCGGGTCGGTCGGGTTGACGGCCGCCACGTTGGTGCCGTCCCAGGCGTCATAGAGCCTGAGCTCGGTATTTTCATTGTCCTCGCGGGAATCGATGTTGACGATGACCTCGACCCGGTCGGTTGCAACCGGCGGAGTGCTTTTGCTGATGTTGATGTCGCCGATGGTCCCTGTCCGCTCGCCGGTTGTCGCATCAAGCTGCCAGCCCTGGACAAAGTAGGCGGAAGGGTTGATCAGGTATCCTTCCTGATCGAAACGGAACTCGCCGGCCCGGGTATAGTTGTCCGCTTCGGCGTTGCCCGGTTCCCGGATCATGAAAAAGCCCTGGCCGCCGATCGCCATATCGGTCGGGTTCGAGGAACTCTCGAACGATCCCTGGGCGAACAGACCGTCAACCGTACTCAAGGTAACACCACGGCCGACCTGGGCCGAACCGGATGCGGTCGATACCGACTGCGACAATACATCCTGAAAAGTGGCCCGGCTCGATTTGAACGCGATGGTATTGACGTTGGCCACGTTGTCGCCGATGACCGACATTGAATTCCCCATGGTATTCAATCCGCTGATGCTTGAATATAACGAACTGGAAATACCCATTGCCTTACCTCCTTGTTGTCTTCCTCTAGGCCCGCCGAATCCTTCCGGCCTGGCTCATTAATAATCCTTCTCTCACATAACCTTCAGCACTTCACCGACGGTAACGGTGATGTACTTGTCGACATTCAGAATGGCCTGGCCGTTGTCGAAACCGATGCCGGTAACGGTGCCGGTGGTCCGGTAATCGGTCCCGATCTCCTTACCCACCGAATCACTGGCCTTGACCCGATAGCTGTATACACCATCCTCCACCTGGTCTCCGCCCATATTCTTGCCGTCCCAGGCTAGTTCATAGAGCCCGGCCGGAACAGGACCCATATCGATCTGCCGCACCATAGTGCCGCCCTGGTCGTAGATCTCGACCAGACACGATACTGCGGTGTCTTCCAGCACAAACTCGGTACTGCTGTTGGTTCCCTCATTCACCGCGATGGTGTTTCCGGCCGTCTGGACCTTGTTGTCGAGCAGGGTCAGGAGCTGGAGATTGTTCTGCGAGGTCTGGTAGGCAAGAAGCTCTTCCATGTTCTCGCTCATCCGGAGAGTCGCCTCCATGCTGCTGAACTGTGCGAGCTGGCTCGACATCTGGTAGGTATCCATGGGTTCCATCGGATCCTGATACTGAAGCTGGGTGATGAACAGCTTCATGAAATCCTGCTTATCGAGCTCTTTCTTACCGAAGGTCTTAAACGCTTCCGGCTCCGGGGCCAGCGGTAATGCACTCACACTTGTTACGCTCATGATTTTTCCTCTTCCCTGCTTCCGGAATCCGGAAACAGTTCAAACATTGGTCTCTACACCAGAAAACTGATCGCGCCATCGTGGTCGCCGAGATAATGTTCCCGGCGATAAAAGGCATGGTCCGGCAGGTCGCTGAAACTCCCTGCCACTTCTCTTGTTGACGCCATCTGCTGGCGCCATTCGTTGGCGAACCGCTGCCAGGCATCATCGGACTCGTTTCCTCCACCCACTGAAACCATGCATTCACCAAGGTTGAAGCCACCCTGCTCGAGGTTCTGCCTGAACTGGTCCATCCCCGCTTCCAACGCTTCCTTGACCCTGCTGTTTTCCATGGAAAAGGAGACCGCCACCTGGTCATTTCTGACCAGCATCTCGACCTTGACCTCGCCAAGTTCCGGCGGGTAGAGCTTTAAAATCAGGTGATGATCGTTATTGCGCAACCCCGTCATCACCCCGCGGCTGATCTGCTCGAAGGCCTGCTGCTGCAGTTCGGAGAGGGTCCGCGGCAGCGGGGCGGTACGATTGATTTCACTCAGCTGGCCAACTCCGCTCTTGGACCCACTCTCCCCGCCACCGGAAACCGTGATATTCTCGTCGTTCCGGAGCATCTCCGGTGCGGCCTTGTCGTTATACTGGGCAGCGTTTATCCCCTTCCCTTTTTTTTCCGGCCCCGCAGAATCTTTCACCAGCTCTCTTTCCGCAGGCAGAAGGACCTCTTCCCCATCGCCGGACTCGTCGATGACGACATTCTCCATCGTTTCATCATTGACCCCGAGCTGCACCGGGTTTTCGTTCCACCTGATCTTTACACCCTTGAGGTCAACACTCTCCACAAGATCGCGATACACATTCTCCAGGGTTTCCTGGACCACCGGGGTCCAGCCGCCGTCCTTCCCGGCATAGCCGGCCATGGCCAGGAGACTTTTCAGTTCCGACAGGAATTCCGGCAGTTCGATGCGGGCACGGGCATCCTTTACCGCAGAAACCGCTCCGGCCAAGATGTCCGCCAGTTTTTCAAAGGAAAGAGTCAGTTCACCCCCCTTGCCCTCTGGCATGATCGCTGTGATCTGTTCACTGGAGACTCCGGCCCTCGCAAGCAGGTCGGCAAACTGCTCCCGCTCCCAGTCCGTAAGCGAGATCGGGGCCAGTTGAACCTCACTCGAACCACGCAATTCAGCGCCAAGTGCCTGCAACTTTTCCAGATATATGGCCAGATCAAACTGATCGTCTCCATTCGAAGCCATTTCGGCAATGGCAGCGAGTTTTTCGGAGTGCACGCCCATTCCGTTCAGGAGGCTCTCGATAAACGGCAGTTCAGTATCGGGCGCTTTTACCGCAACGCTGTCAGCCATTGCCATGAAATGGGCCGCCAGCAGATCAAGGAGGGCAGCGAGCTCTACACTCTTGCCCTCCGACAATCCGGCAAGAAGATCCTGGCGCGCTATTTCATCGAGCCCTGCCGCTGCGGCAATCCCGTCAAGAACAGATCCATCTACTGCCGGAATCACCCATTCCCCGGGAGCCACCTGGTCTTCCCTGCTCATATTCTTCAGTTCCATCATCAACTGGCCCAGCAATTCGGCAAGGGCCTGCCGTTCTTCCAGTTCACCTTCAGCATGAGGCGCCGGAGCGGCAGGATTTTCCACCTTCTTCACCTCACCGGTGCCAAGAAGATTTTTTTTATGGTCAGCGTTCATTCGCCGATCGAAGTATTCGGCAAAAGATGATTCCGGTCTGGAAAGGCCCCCGGCTTTTTCCGCAGGAGCCCCTGCAGATAGCGACGGAGGAGGTGTCGGGTTCATCATGATATTCACGTTTCTGCCTCCCTGCCTGATGATCAGAAGTTGCTTTCACGGTTGAGACCGGACTTCGTGTCCTGGTCAGCACTGTTCAGTCACTTCAGCAAAAGCCATGCCACAGGAAAGAAGGTGAGCGCCGGAAAGAAAGGAAATGGATTGTGAAATGCCCGCCGGGTAAGGGGAAAACAAAATGGTCCGAGCGTTGACTGTCGGGTCGATTTTTTCGGATTACAGCAAGGATCGGGATCAAAAAAAGGAAACAACTGCCGGGGGTGGGAAACAATTTCCAGCCGCTGAAAACAAACGGGCACATCGAACATGACCTCTGATCAACACCAGATCACGCCCGGTGTGCCCGAACTGAAACGTATCAAACAAAAAAAATCAGGCGAGACTTTCCCTTACCGGCAAGGACCGAGGCGTCTACCAGTCATATGCATCGAGATATCGCCCTCTTCATTCTTCATCTGAATCCTGGTATCCATGGTGTCGGAGGTGTATTTGCTGACTCCGGTTATCTCATTCTGGCCTTCCGGGCCGTCACAGACCACCTTCCAGGTCACGGTGTCGCCCGAAACCTTACTGGACTCGACCTTGCACTTCTCATCATCTTTGCCACCGTAAGGCACGCCTTTGTCTTCCAGGCACTTGCGCATGGTGGTGGCCGGCATGGCAAAAGGCATACCGGGAATCTCCATGGTGGTCGAAATCTCCCATTCACCCTTCTGACCGGCTTCGGAACCAACCGGGACGAAAACAACAGAGACCAGTAGCGCAATCAGAAAACCAGGGACTAACAGTCGTTTCTTGTTCATAGATCCTTCCTGTAGATTTGAAGTTAATCGGCAACCCATACTTTGATGATATGACTCGGGATCGCTCTTTTGTCAATCAGGAGATCACTCACGAGGAAATTACCATTTCCGCTTCACTGATCAACAAATCACTCCTGCTCAATCGTCATGTTGATCCGGGTTCATATGATTGGTTTTGCGTTAATGCGGTATTCCACACCCGTTCTGACATCTTCAAAACATGTCACGCCTGTCTTTGCGAGCTGTTCACGGCAAGAATTGCTTCTTCCATGTTCAACCAGGCTTCCAGGGAATAGGTAAAACCCGGAACATTGGAAAATTCCTGCAGGCGTTTCTCGATGAATTTTTTGTTCCCGTCAAAAGTCAGCTCATTATTGAATGAATACAGTGTCGTCACATTGATCTGCTCGGCACCGGTAAAGCTGAAATACGGCCCCTGCCTTTTAACGGTGGCGGGCATCGGTGGAAGTGCTGCGAATGTTTTTGCTGCGTGATTGATACTCTTTTGCGGAAAAGCTCCTTTCAGAATCAGAATCACCCTTTCCAACCTCCCTGATTGTTCAAAACGAAGTAATGCCCGGCTTCAAACACGGACGAAAAAAACAACCAACCCTCGCGAGGGTCCTTTATCGTCTATGCTCTTATAAAAAAGATCATAAAGTCAATAAATGCGGCGGGGATTCTTTCGGTGAATATCTTATTGGATTCGGTAGCGGATCAACTCTTCACGAAAATCCCGGAAGGAAAGGGACTTATAACCCTTGCTCCCTTTTTTCCTCTTCTGTGGATTTACCGCAGTTGGAACAGCAGTCCCCCAGAGCAGGGTCATACGCCAGGAAGGAGCAGATTGGATTTTCCCGATTATCGATTTCCATGAGTTCGCTGCAGGCGTCACAAAACACCTCTGCAGGATAGTCCACATGAATCGTTTCGACTGACTTGTCTCCGGAGATCCGGCAGATTTTCATCCCTTGCTCCTTTGGCCCGGTTTAAGGTTTATTTAACGCCAGGTTGAGGGGAAGTGTTATGCCCTTTTTTCGTCAAGGAAGTGTTCTTAGCTCTTCCTGAGTGAACCGATACGCCGAGTTGCAGTGATGGCAGCGGATCTCCATGGGAAAAGGGCCGTTTTCCCGCAGGTCTTCTTTGTCTTCTTTGGGCAAACTCTGCAGATAACTCTTCATCTTCTCCTCTGAACACCTGCAGAAAAACTCGACCCGGCTATTGTCCAGGAATTTTGGTTTGAGGTCTGCAAATCTCTTCCGGATAATTTCCTCGGGATTCTCTCCCCTTGCAAAGAGTTCGCCTAAGGAATCAATCATCAGGATCAATCTCTCCGCCTCACCGACTTTTGCCGGTTCGACACCCGGCATTGCCTGGAGAAAAATCCCCCCCGCGCCTGCAACCTCTTCCTTGTCATCAAAAAACACACTCAATTTAAAAGCAGTGGGATTCTGCTCCGAGACCAGAAAATAATTGGCCAGGTCCTCGGCAATGCTGCCATGCTCAAGGGCTACCTGCCCGGAGTACGGGGCCGGGGCATCTTCCAGATACTGGGTTACCGTAAGGAAACCCGCTCCGAAAAGTGCCGGCATCCCGCTCATTCTTTCAGGATGATCGAGAACAATGGGGTTTGCCTTCAGATACCCCCTCACCTCACCAAAGACATTCGCCTCAACATCAAGCCCCTTCACAGGGCCCGAACACTGGATGTTCATGCTGATCCGGTCATTTTTCCCTTTCAGACCGGAACAGATCAGGCTTGCCGCAATATACGCCTGCCCCAGAATCAAGGTTTCCAAAGGCCCGGTTTCATGGTTTGCCCGCATCTCATTCACCACCCGGGTGGAATGGACAATCGCCCCCTTGATCATCCGGTCGGCCATGATAAAGCGGTAGATTTTGTCCTTCGCCGAAGACCGGAACCGTTCCTTCACATCCATATTGAAAACATCTTTTTTAATCATCTCTAATATTCTCTAATCGGGTCCCCGAATTGCTTATCTTCCATAAAGTCATTGCAGGGCCAAGGTAAGTCCGGCCTTCATCTATGGTAGAGTTATGTTTAATCTCTGTCTGTCGGTATTAAAGACAATCGCATTATAATGCATCCACCTTTGATTGACGTCCCAGAGTTTCAGGAAATCATCGTACGTTTGCACCAGCCGTTTTCCGCCGTCAGCATCATTCAGATACACTTCCCGACGGCTTTCATTATAGCCGGTAACGACCCGATAATGACCTTTGGCTTTAGGCAACCTCCAGTACTGGTGAACCACCACCGGTATGCCATTGGATACATACTCTTTCACTTTGTAAAACAATTCATCTCTTTTCCGAACCTTTGCCTCTGACGAGTCCGGCTCATATTCCATCATCATGTTATGGGTACGCCCGAACCTTTTCAGGAATTCCCGCATATTGATAGTGCCTGTCCCCGGATATTTATTCCAGTCAACAGGGTCGGTCTTCAGAATCCCTGATTTCCGGTATCTCTCGGTTTGAGAAAACTGCTTCAGGAGCGATCCGGCAATATCGTATTGATCGTAATCATACACACCCCAATAACGGAAAAGCATTTCCATTGTGGCAGGACCGCAGAGCATCTTGCCCTGATTTACTAAAGGAACGTTCAATTGAACGCTCGGTTTTATGGCGGCATGGGAAGGTAAAGCAAGCACCAGGAACAACAGTGTTACAAGCAATCGTTTCATCATTTTGATCTACTCGAAAAGTGATACAAACAGACTTGATATTTTATTCGCTCTGACGATGATCTGGTCAAAATATCCGATCAGGCTCCACGTAGATATCCTGCTCAGGTTTAATGCACATATTTTACCAATCATTTCTTTCTCCGGGCCCATGTGGGTCCGCCTTTGAATCTTCCTCGTAATCATCAATCGCACCTTCGGTAAAAGCCATGGCAATTCCGAAAATTGCGACCGTTGTTGCATCAACTACCACAGTTACCGGAGTAGCAAATAGCCGTATCGCGTACCCTGTAAATTTCTCCGCAGAGCTCTTGTTGACATAGTACAAATGGGTTTTTTGGTCTTTGATGTATTCGACACCCTTTTCCTGGAGCTCCTGCTCCGTGATATCTGTGAACTTTATCTGAATATATTTATCCGGGTCAGTTGCTTCCCACAAAGATTGGGTGGCGCAGGAAGCACAGAGCAGAAACAGGATCGATATGATGGCTCTGTACGATTTCATTTTTTCTTTTTCCAGTTGTCGCAACGGCAAACACCTGTATTCGAGAAGAAAATAAAGAATGCAGGTTTCTTCAGGGCTCAGTCTTCAAACAAGATGACTTCGCCCGTTGTGATGTCGGTTAATCTACAGTCAGGGCAACGTGGTTTCGCATTCAGTGTAAAACGGCCCCCGCACCGGCAGAGTTCTATGGTCGGAGGAGGCGCGTCGTTCAAGTCCCGGTCAACTGTGACTGCTATGGTCTCACCGCAATCTTCACAGCGGTAGCGGTCATAATAAAAGCCGCCGCCGTCGGAATAATCAAACTGCAGACCACACCGGTTGCAGCTTGCTTCAAAAATCGCTCCCATTGTCACCTCGTGTTATGCCGTCAGGGCTTTTCTGCTGTCAGAAAGCCTTGAATCTGATTGAACTCATCACCGCCGAGCAAACCTCGAATTTTGCGCCCGAAACTTTCTATAACATTCTTCCCTTGCCCCTTGATGCCGGTTGGGCACACCGAAAGCAATTTGTTTTCTTCATTAAAACAGATACCTCTTCGATCAAAACGACTCTGCCAAGATGTCCATTGATTGGCCTCTGTTGAGATGGTTCCCTGCTCGGGAGGTGGGCCGTAGGCGACCAACACAGCCTGTTTACTCATTCCGGCAACCAGCACCCCCGATTTAATGGCATTTAGCACTCGTATCGTTGTCCGTCCATTGATTGTCCTTACATAATCCGATATTGGCACTTTTGGAAGTTGACCTTAGGGCAATTGGCGCTGGATGCAATGAACCCGCTCACTACTTTCTCTCGGAATTCATCGCCCCGATGCAACTTGCCTTGTATAGCATTTCCTGTGCTTTCAGGGAGATATTGCTGAACTTCTGGGTGGAGTTTATTTCGGAGATCACGTCTGCATAGTAGACCAGCCGCGGATCATTTTTTGAGATGATCACCGGGTAGAACCGCTTCTGATCCCGGTATGAATACGAGGTGAGGATCGCAACGTCCATGCCGAAGACATGATCGACATTGCGGCGCATGGTCAGAATCCGGGAGCCGACATTGTCGTTGAAATCATCCCACGACATCATTTCTCCGTTCACCTCGATATTGATATGGACCAGAAGACTATGCTCCTGCCTGTACCGTTGCCGGTTGTTTTCGAGCACTTTCTTTGCCACGGTAAGCGCATCGACATCATCACCGCGGCCGGTTTTGACAAGCACCGTCTTGTTTCGCGGCAGCATCTCGAAGCCGTCTCCATAGCAGACCAGCTCCTCACCATGATCGAGACGCTGCTCCAGCTCTTCCGGGCTCAAAGTGCTGTTCAGATTGGTCTGGTACAGGGCATAGGTGATATTCCAGATGATCTGGTAGAGGATCGGGCCGACAAGGGTTTCCGGGATCTGCACCTGGTCGAGGGTAAGGAAGAGGTAATCGAGAATGTCGGGTCGGATAATCCTTTTCAGGTCGCCACGGTCCTTATTGAGCGTGGTGGTAATCTCCCGGAGCAGATAGTTCTCCATATTGAGACTCGTCTGGAAATTGGCGAACATTTCAGGATTGATCCCGGAAAGGAGCTGCCCGGGAGTCTGGTTGCCGACGTTTCGGGCGGTGGCGACATCGGTGATTCCGTTTTTGAGAAAAAATTCGTGGAACACGTCCCGTGGTTCTTTCAGATTGCAGTAACGGATGACCTCTTCGTTTTCGATCCGGGCATTTCCCGGAAAGATCAGGGTCTCCGCCATGATGTCGGTATTGGTGTCGCCTCCCAGGACGTACAGTTCGGATTCCTGATAGGTTTTTCTGACCTCGGCCACCTGGGCCAGGACCGACTGCAGGGCCGCCTCACCGTTGTTGTGATGCGATGCGCAGCCGAAACCCCGAGCGGAATGATGCATGAAGGCGATAAAGACCGCGGGCGTTCCGGGGGTGTTGAAATGGGCGTCTTTTACCGCACGATCGATCCGGTTCCAGTACCAGAAATTGCTCTTGTCGAGCGAGACCTTGTTGCCGTCGGTTCTTCCAAAACGGATGGTTGTCGGCGGATACCCCTTCGCATTGCTGCCGTGCACCCGGCCGTCGATGCATTTCATGACCACCATCTTCGGGGCGCGGGCGGCAAATTCGGAGATCACCTGCCGCATCCGCTCCAGAGTGTCGGCGTCGGAGATGTTTTCGGAAAGGTACTTTTTGTAGAAATCATACGCTGTTTTCATTTATCCCCTCACCTTGAAAAGGAATCAGAAAAGAAAACGGTGCAGCTGCGGTTGAAGCCCTAGTGTATCATTTAAATTCCATTCCGTACTGCGCAAATCTTACCGCAGCAGATGTGAGAGGCGGGATAAACAGAGGGTGGCTCACGGAGTCCGGCTTTTTTCAACTCCGCCGAGCATGCCGAGAATCTTGCTGACGTTGACCGCTTTTCTCTGGTCGATTTTGGGCAGGATCTTGGCGACCTCTTCCGGTTTCATGGCCCTTAAGATCTCGGCCACGGTGGTGTCGTCCATCTTGTTCAGGAGAGGTGCGAGCTTGGTGGCGCTCATTTCCGAGTAGGTCTTGATCAGGGCCTTGAAACGTTTGTCCTTAACGGCCTGCAGTTCATCGAGTCTGGCCTGCACCTTCTGCTGGAGATCGATCAGTTCGGCGAGCTTCCGGTCGACCTCCTTGGAGATGGTCTCAAGTTCTTTTTCCCGGACCGCAATTGTTTTTTCCCGAAGGGCAAGCTCTTTCTCCATTTTTTCCAGGCGGCCGGCCCGCTCCATCTCGGCTTCGGTTGCTTTCACCGGCGTTTTCGGGGTGACTGCCGACACATGAAAAGGGGTCAGCAGAATAAAACACCCCATCAGAACAAAGAGGGCAACGCTTTTATATTTCCCGGGAAAAAATTTCATGCGCTTTCCATTCCGGCAATTCTTTGATGAACGGGTCATGGGGTCAGACCCGGATTCCCATTGCGGAGGGAGATGATCTCGTCATTCTCTTTATATTCGAGCCGGAGCATCTCCTGAAGATATTTTTTGTAATCCCTTTCCCTGGCCTTTTCAATGATCTTTCTGGATTTCACTTTTTCAGTCAGCGCTTCCCTTGCCTGTTCCACCACCTGTCTCTGGGACTCGATGACCTGATTCTGGGAACGGATCATCAGTTCCGCACTGCGCATCGATTCCATGAAAAAGATATAGAGGGCGCTGTCCATCCTGCCTTTTTTACTGTTTTCCAGTTCATCCATGAATGCCGCCCGGGAGTTCTCCAGCTCCTGCTTTCGCTTCCGGTGCCCGGCAAGAAGGCGCATCTCGTTTGCGAGCTTCATCTGGGCAAGCTCCTCAAGGTTGCGGCGCACGGTCAGTAATGTTTCAAGCCTGAACTGGTATGCCATATTTTTTCACGACGGAGTCTGTTTGCGGTTCAGTTGAGCAGCGCTTTTAACGGCTGCACACTGTCGGCAAAAGTCACCTTCTCTTCAACCCGCTGCCGGAGATACCTGTTCAATGAATCGATTTTGCCGATCGCCCGGTCGATTTTCGGGTTGCTCCCGGCGGCATAGGCGCCGATATTGATCAGATCTTCGGAACGCCGATAGGTGGCAAGCAGATCAAGAAAACCGTGGGCGCTCTCGACCTGTGCCGCAGAGACCACATCAGTCATGCACCGGCTGACACTGCCCAGAACTTCAATGGCCGGATAATGCCCGTGACTGGCCAGGTCGCGGCTCAACAGGATATGGCCGTCGACGATCGAGCGCACTGCATCGGCGATGGGCTCGTTCATATCGTCGCCCTCCACCAGGACGGTGTAGATCCCGGTAATGCTCCCCTTTCCCTGGCACGATCCGGCCCGTTCCAGGAGTTTCGGCAACTGGGAGAACACCGATGGGGTATATCCCCTGGAGGTCGGCGGCTCACCGATGGCAAGTCCGACCTCCCGGCTCGACATGGCAAACCTGGTGACCGAATCCATCATCAGGATCACATCACGGTTCAGATCGCGGAAATATTCAGAAATGGCCATCGCGAGGTACGCCCCCCGCATCCTGACGAGCGGCGGCTGGTCCGAGGTCGCCACGACCACCACCGACCGGGCAAGTCCCTCTTTGCCGAGATCCCGTTCGATAAAATCCTTCAGTTCCCTGCCCCGCTCCCCGATCAGGGCGATGACACTGATATCAGCGGCGGTGTGCCTTGCGATCATCCCCAGCAGGGTACTCTTGCCGACCCCGGAACCGGCGAGAATGCCGATCCGCTGCCCCTTGCCGAGGGTCAGAAGGCCATTGATCGCCCGGACTCCGACATCAACGGGTTCAAGGATTCGCTCCCGCTCCATCGGGTTCAACGGCGCCGCGTAGAGGGGATAGGTCACTTCCGAATGGATCGGCCCCTTGCCGTCCATGGGATTGCCGAAACCGTCGATCACCCGGCCCAGAAACGCCTCAGAAACCGGCACCTCGGCCTGGTCGCCAATAAGATTGATCAAACTGCCCGGCTCAACCCCCCGCATCTCGCCAAGGGGCATCAGCAGGACCTTGTCCCCCTTGAAGCCGACCACTTCGGCCCGCACCTTGCCGCCACCGCGGTAAACATCCACCTCACAGATACTACCGACCGGAATGCCCGGACCATCGCTCTCGATCACCATCCCGATCACCTGGCTGACTCTGCCCCGGACCGACTCCAGAACAACCCGGCCCGCCTCCTGGATCGGCAACGCCAGATTCATCTGCGGCCCTCTTCTTTGCCGCCGTCATCTTCCGGCGGAACGTCTTTGGCGAGCGCCGACATGAACGCCCGGTCCACTGCCTGATAAAGTTTCTGCCGCCGATTGGCAAGGGTCGCGTCGATTTCACCGTAATCGGTGTTCAGCAGGCACCCTCCCGCTTCAATGGCGTGATCCTCCATCAGCTGAATCCGGGAGAGCCCTTCAAGGAGCACGGCCTCTTCAAGACCCGCTTCCTTCAGCCGATTGAAATCATCCGGGTTCAACGACACCCGGACCTCGGAATTTTCCACTACATAGCTCAAGGCCTTGATGAGCGTCGCCCTGATGACCCTCGGATTGACGGAAACCTCGTGATTGACCAGTCGTTCAACCATGACCTTGACCAGCTCAAGCACCTCCTGTTCGGCAAACAGGTCAACCGCACCCGCGCATCGGGCCTCAATCTCCTGCATCAGCTCACGAAGCCGGACAAGCATGGCATCGTGCTCCCGCCTGACTGCAGCAAGCCCTTCCTCGCGACCCCTGGCAAACCCTTCATCATAGGCCTTCTGCCGGGTCTCGCCAGCCTCCGCCTTGCCCTTGCTGACTATTTCGGCAGCTGAAATCCGGGCCTGCTCCTCGGCATCTCTCTTTAATTTACCGGGGTCAACGCTCGCATAGACCCTTTCTCCCTCATGCTGGCTCAGGATGCTCGTGAAGGGGGTGAATCCCGGGTTGGTTTCACCACTGCTGTTTTTCATGATCGCCATACCGGATCCTATACGAACTCATCGTCACCACCGCCGCCCATCAACTGTACCTTACCCTCCTGTTCAAGCCGTTTGGCGACCTTGAGAATGGACTGCTGCGCCCCCTCAACATCCTTGACCCGAACCGGTCCCATGATTTCCATATCCTCCTTGAGCATCTCCACGGCCCTGGAGGACATGTTCTTGAATATTTTCTCCTTCAGATCGTCGGTGGATGTTCTCAGGGCGAGCTTCAGATCGTCGGTGCTCACCTCTTTCAGAATGGCCATGATCCCCCGATCGTCAACATTGTAAAGATCATCAAAGACGAACATCAACCGCCTGATCTCATCGGCCAGACTTTCCCGCTGTTCCTCAACCCCTTCAAGGACCGCAGCCTCAAGGGCGCGGTCGGCGTTATTCAGGATCTCGGCCACGGTCTCAACCCCGCCCAGCCGCTGCCCTTCCATACCTTCTACGGAGATCAGCTCCTCGTTCAAGACCCGGTCTATTTCCACCAGGATTTCCGGGCTGACCTTGTCGAGTTCGGCCATCCGCATCACGACCTCGATCTGGACCTCCTCCTTCAGTTCGGAAAGAATCTCCGCCGATTGGGCATAGTCCAGCACCGACAGGAGAAGCGCGATGGTCTGGGGATGTTCATTGGTCAGGAAATTGACCAGGACTTTCGGTTCGAGCTTTCTCGCTTTCTGGAACAGGGTCAGTTTCCAGTCCGACCGGATCTCGTCCAGCAGCTCATGGGCCTTGTCGCCGGACAGGGCCTTTTTCAGGGCCTGCTCGAGCATGTCATCGCCTGAAAGGAAAAGATCATGATCGCCGGAATCGGTCTTGAACTCATCGAGCAGGGCCGCGACATCGTTCTTGTCGACCTTGTCGATCTTGGACATGAAACGGCCGACCGTCTTGATATCATCGCTGTCCAGACGCTTGAAAACCTGTGAAGCGAAGTCCTCACCCAGGGTCAGGAGAAAGATCGCCGCCTTTTCAGGCCCGGTCAGATTTTCCGGGGACCCCTCTTTTTTCACCTTAGCCATTTCTTACACACCCTCGCGCAGCCATCGCCGGACGAGATCCGCAGCCCGGTCCGGATCGGTCTGGGCCAGTTTATACATCTTCTCTTTGTCGGTCATCCCTTTCGGCATCAGGGAAATATCCTCATCACCGGAAGGCATCATGCCCCCCATGTCACCTCCGACAACTGTCTGGAATCGATTCCCCGGGAGCGCCCCCGATGACATCGCTGACGGACTGGTCAGAACCTTGAACAGCGGTCTGATGACCAGCAGCAGGACCATCAAGGCCAGCCCCAGGTAGACCATCGGCATCAGGAGCAGATCCAGGAATGGCCTCAACTTGTCTGTCAAGGTCTCTTTCGGTTCCGTGGTGGTCGAGGCGGCAAAGGACATGGAAACAACCTCCACCTGGTCCGCCCTCTCCTCATTGTAGCCGATGGTATTTTTCACCAGCTTGTCAAACCAGGCGAGTTCTTCGGCGGACCGCGGAACATACGTGAGGACCGGAGTTTCTCCCTCTCCGGCCGCCGCTGCTTCATACTTGCCGTCAACCATAACGGCCACCGACAATCTTTTAATGATCCCGCTTGCTTCCTGGGTCTGCCTGGTCACCCGGCTCACTTCGTAATTCCTGGTAATGTTGTTGCGCTGGTATCCGTTTGCCGCGGCCCCGCCGCTGCCGGTCCCGGCAAAGGAGGCAAGGTCTCCCTTGGCGCCCGGCACTCCACCGGGATCAAGACCTTCCCGGTTGTCGCCTTCGACCATGAACTGTTCACTCCGGATCACCTGTCCTTCCGGGTCGAAATTCTCCTCGGTCACGTTTACCCTGTTAAAATCGATATCGGCGGTGACCCGCGCCTTCACCTTGTTGACCCCGACCACTTCCTCAAGCATGCTCTCGACCTTCTGGCGCAGGCTGTTTTCCAGATGCTGCTGATACTCAAGCTGGGTTGCGGTCATGATGCTGCCGCTCTCGCCATCCTTCCGATACAGCAGTCTGCCGGTTGTATCCACCAGGGTGACGTTGTCACTGCTCAATCCCGGCACGGCAGTGGCGACCAGATTCACGATACTGGAAATCTGGAGTTTGGACAGCCCGGCATTCCCTCTCAGCTTGACACTGATCGATGCGGTGACCGGTTTTTCATCTTCAATGAATACCGACTCCTTGGGGGTCGCCAGGTGGACCCGCGCCTCCAGTACCTGATGAAACTGGCGGATGGTCCTGGCCAGTTCTCCCTGCAGCGCCCTCTGATAGTTCATCCTCTGGACAAAATCGGTGGTACCGAAGCTGGTCTTATCGAAGATCTCGAAACCGACCCCGCCGCCCCTGGGCAACCCCTCACCGGCCAGCGAAAGCCTCGTCTCGTACACCTGGTTTGCCGGGACCATGATGGTGGTCCCGTTATTTTCCAGGGTATACGGCGTCCGCAGGTCCTTCAGCCTGGCAACGACCTCCGCCGCATCTTCTTCCGCAAGTCCCGAATACAACACCTTCTGATCGAGCCTGCCGCCGACGGTGGTGATGCTCATCAACCCGCCGACCACAACCGCAACCAGAAGCAGGGCCGCCACCCGCTGCCCCATGCTGAGCCCCTTGAGATTGGCGAGCACCTGGTCCATCATCTCTTTGTATGAAGCCATACCTAGTTCCTTTACGGGCTGTTTGCGCCCAGCCCGACCATCTGTTTACAAACCCCGGAATCCGGCAGTTCTTAAAGCTGCATCCTCATGATTTCCTGATAGGCACTGATCACCTTGCCCTGGATCTTGGTCATCAGCCGGAAGGAAACGTTGGCCTTTTCAAGAGCGATCATCGTCTCATGAATGTTTGCATGCTGCCCGGTAACCAGCCCGGTTGCAGCCTGGTCAGCTTCCTGCATCGCTTCGTTTACCGTGGCCACCTGACTTTTGAGCAGGTCGGCAAATCCTGCCGCGCCATCGCCGCCGGTTGCCCCCCCTTTCGTTACCGCCGGATTGTTCTGCAGCAGACCATTCACACCACCAATATCCTTGATCATTCCTGTTTCTCCCGGGTCTTTTTTTTCTGCGGTTACCTGCTGATATCCATAGCCTTCAGGGCCATGCTTTTGACCGCATCCAGAGCAGTCACGTTTGCCTCATACGCCCTTCTGGCGCTCATGATATCGGTCATCTGTTCCACCACATTCACATTGGGCATCAGGACGACCCCGTTTTCATTCGCATCGGGATGAGAGGGATCGTAAACCTCTTTAAAAGGCGCCTTATCTTCAATGATCTCAACCACCTCTACCTTCCTGAGCTTTGCGCCGGCCAGATCAAGATGACCGCTGAAATCATTTTCCAGCGGTCTTGCCCCGAAGACGACCGATTTCGCCTTGTACGGGCCGCCTTCAACCGTCCGGGTGGTGTTGGCGTTGGCAAGATTCATGGCACTGATATTCAGCCTTGTTCTTTCGGCCTTCAGGGCCGAAGCGCTTATCTTCATCGCGGTCAGGATATCCATTTATCAGCGGCCTCCTTCATCAATGGCATACTTGAGCCCTTCAAATTTTTTCCCGACAAGCCTGGTTGACAATTCATACATCAACTGGTTCTCGGAAAGTTTTACCATTTCCTCATCAAGATCCGGCGGTCGGTCCTCCTGTTTAAACTCCAGACTGCGGCCGGTTTCGACCGGATCAGGAGAAATATGCCTGGCATTGGTCGTGGCAAGCTCGCCTTTTTGGGTCATCACGCTTTCCATCACCTTCCTGAACGGAAGCTCCTGCACCTTGTAGCCCGGAGTTTCCATATTGGCGATGTTGGTCTGGATCAGCCCCTGCCTGGCATAGCGGGTATCAAGCGCCCGTGCCGAGATATCGACAAACCCGCCGAACAGTTTCTTGTCCATCATTTTTCTCCTGTCGGAAAATTGAACGAAAATATGCTGGACTTGTTTCTTTGCAAAAAAAATGCCAGCAAAATCAACCAAATGGTTAACCCTTGCGGATGATTGCCTTCCATTGAGCCTCCGGCAGCAGAACCTCAATGGAACATGCCTCCTTGCGTTCCAGCGGGAAAGGCACTTCTTCTCGACGACAAATAGCTGATATTATTTAATATATTTGAATATCTGTGAATAACAAGACAGGAATGAATGAAGGTGCGGCAACGAGAAATCGGCACTCAGTCAACAGTACCATGGGTCCGGTATTCATGAAGTTTATTGCGAAGAGTCCTGACACTGACGCCCAGAAGTTTGGCTGCATGTGTCCGATTATTGTCGGTCTGGCGAAGGGCCTGTAGGATCATTTGACGCTCAACCTCCCTCAAAGTCTGAATCTTGTCCGGCACCCCCATGACGGAGCTTACCGCAGAAGATGGACCGAACGGCGATTTTTTGCCGGCCATCGGGGCATTATCATTGATCCAGAAATCATCGACATCGAGCATGCTGCCGGAGGAGAGAAGAACCGCCCTTTCCACCAGGTTTTCCATCTCTCTGACATTTCCCGGCCATTCGTACTCAAGAAACCTGCTGACCGAAGAGCCGGACATCTTCTTGAACTCTTTATTGTAGAGGACCGAATATTTTTCAATAAAATGGTCCGCCAGCATGAGAATGTCGCCGGGACGTTCCCGCAGAGGCGGCAGAACCAGAGGGATAACATTGAGGCGATAGTAGAGATCCTGGCGGAAAGCCCCTTCACTGACGGCATTTTCAAGAGACCGATTGGTGGTGGCAACAACATGAACATCGATACTGATCGGATTTCTGCCGCCAAGCCGGTCCACCTCTTCTTCCTGGAGAACCCTGAGGAGTTTCGATTGAAGATGGAGGGGAATTTCCCCGATTTCATCGAGCAGCAGAGTGCCGCGATCGGCCAGTTCAAACTTGCCCTTTTTGGTGGTGACCGCACCGGTGAAAGCCCCCTTTTCATGGCCGAACAACTCGCTCTCAAGGAGTGTTTCCGGCAACGCCGCACAGTTTAAAGCCACAAACGGGCCATCCCGCCTGTCACTTTCATTGTGAAGGTATCTGGCAAAAACCTCCTTGCCGGTACCCGATTCACCAAGCACGAGAACGGTCGCCTTGCTGGAGGCAACGCTTCGCGCCCGGTCCATGAGCATCATGAGCTTTTTATCGTTGCCGATAATCGGTTTTTCGGTTCTGCCCCTGGTCCTTTCCCTGGCAGTCTGCAGCGCAGGCCTGCTCATCGCCGAGATGATCAGCCTCTCGACGGTGTCCTCAACGACCTCCACCGGAAAGGGCTTGATGATATAATCAAACGCCCCGCATTTCATCGCCTCGACCGCCGTTTCGATTGAGGCATGCGCGGTGATCAGGATGATGGATACTTCCGGGTAATGTTTGCGGCAGCTCCGGAGAAGTTCCATGCCATCCATTTCAGGCATTCTGATCTCGGCAATCATGATATCCGGGGCATTGCGCTTGACCATATTCAGGGCCATGCTGCCGTTTTCAGCTACCGAAACCTCGTAGCCCTTGCGGCTCATCGCCTCGAAAAGCGAGATGCGCATTTCCTGGTCGTTATCAACAATCAGTATTTTCGGGGCTCGATCCATATTTTCCTGATATCCGGCTGTTTCATGACACCCGGAGGCTGTCGTGTGTTCATATTTTTTTCGGGATCAGCATTGCTGCAGCTTTCCGGCAGGTGTTGCGAAATAACCACCCGATAGCGGGCTTACCTCACCTCATAATTCGGTCTTCACGCTGACGGGAAGGGTGCCTGGCTCTCCCTGCACGTCAGTGCAACAGGACTATCCTACCGCATCGGGCTGGTAATTTTTAAGTACTTTTTTTGTTCAGGCTGAAACAACTTCGACTGACGGGACATTATTTATCAAGAACACCCCGAAGGCCTGCAACGCTTTGATCAATTTTGTCCTGCTGCAGTCTCTCCAGAGCAACCTGGCTCCATCTTTCATTACTCCCCTTGCTGGCAAACTGATAGTGCTTTCTGCTTTTGTCGGTGATCCCCCATGATGCCAGAATATCACCAAGACGGAGATGGATCGTCTGAACCCGTTCACCTTCGGTCGGCAATCCATCTTCAATCGCTGCACGGTATGCCTTCAGGGCAAGACCTCCTTCCCCTCTCTCCAAACGGGTATCACCAAGAAGACCATAGAGGGTCTGCAGCTCTTCCCCGGCAAGCCATTTCTTGTCAGCCGCCTCCGCAAGAACCACGGCCATCTCTTCAAGTTTTTTCTGGGCATGGAGCACCCTGACCAGGGCCGCGGCATAAACAGAACGCCGCTCCCCGGTTTCAGGAACTTTCATCGCACGGGCGAAGGCTTCTGCCGCCTCATCAATTTTCCCCTGAGCGCTCCGCAGTTGACCGGTAAGATGAAAAACCTCTCCTGATTCGCGCTGCTCCTGGTAGATATCCGCCAGATAATTCAGCAGCCGCTCAGCCGCCGTAAAGTCACCATTTTTAATGTACAATGCCGCCCTGCGCATATAGAGTTCACTTTTCTGGTCATCGGGATGGTTCAGGGCAACGGCCCGGTAATACACAACCGACGCCTGGTCATACAGGTTCATGGCTTCCAGCGCCTGTCCGACCAGAAAGAGAAGCCGGCCTTCAGGATACTCCTGAACAATGGCATGCTCACGCCGATACAGCTCGAAGGCATCAGGATTCTTCCCTTCAGCGAGAGCACCTTCAATCTTTTTCACCAGAATCCCCCCCAGGGCACCAATAACTGTTTTCCTGGCATCCCCTCCGCCATTCTGCAGATAGGCCTTCCCCAAATCAAAGGCGTTGTCGGATTCCCCTCTGAAGAGCACCCGTTTCATCAGTCCGAGACGGGCGTCCTGGGCGATCGGATATTGCGGGAAATTCTCCAGTACCTCAAGGTAGGGTTGGTCTCCGGCAGGGTTCTCAAGGACCGCCTTGTTTTGGAGTTCGTTAGCTCGCCGCTGTTCATCCCCGATCAAAGAAATCCGGAAGCGGCTGAAAACGGCAGCTCTCTCATTTTTGCCGACCAGTGCCAATACCTTATCATAAAGATGTTGCGCGGCCGCCTTCTCCCCGCTTTTGAGAACACTTTCCGCCACATCAAAAAACACCTGGGATCTCAATTTGTTGTCTTCAGAGACATTGGCGAGGTAGAAGAGGATCTCCTGCCCCTTCTTTGTTTTTTCATCGGAATCCATCAGGGTCAGGGACCGTCCTTTCACGGCCAGCACCCGGAAAAGCTCTTCAGACAGTGGCGCAATGGACGAAACGGCCTGGTCAACGAGTGAAACTGCAATATCGGGTTGGCCGAGATCGAGAAAGATCGAGGCAATTATCGGATACTGATGCCTGTAATCCTCTGATTTGTTGACGATGAATTTCCTGCACAACTCAAGGGCTTCTTCCCGTCTGCCGATTTTCATCAGCAGATCGGCCTTCATCGCCAGAACCCGTGGCGTAAAAATCGAAGAGGGATACCTTTTCATGAACAAATTGATGTAACTCAGACCCTCGCGGAGCGACTTCATTTCGATGTGGGCTCTGGCCACTTCAATATATGCCTCTTCCGCCCGCGCGGTGCCTTTGAACGCCGATGAATATTCGCGGAACAGATTCCCGACTTTTTCCCAGTCCGGCTGTTCGCTTGCCTCGGCAATTTCCCGGTAGAGAGTTGCCGATTGCCACAACGCCTCTTCGGCCTGAGGATGATCGGGAAATTTGACAAAAAAACGGTTGAAACTTCCGGCAGCCGGGAAAATTTTACCGTCTTCAAGAAGTTCCTGGGATTTAAACCAGAGCTGGTCGGGCAGCTCCTCAACACTCTCCTGACCATCCGCCGCCGACAGCTCTGTTCCCACAGCGGGGACCGGAGAGGGGATTGTCACTTCAAAGAGCAGGAACAGAACGACAACAAGGAATCTGCGGCTTTCATTGACGAGCCTGGCTTGTGATAATTTCATAGGAATCATCCCGGTCAAGGTTCCCCCGTCTTCCTACTCTTCATTCTCATCGGGGTCGGGTCTCGCCCCCATCTCATATCTTTTCATCTTTTCAATCAGGGTTGTCCGGTTCACGTTCAGGAGCCTGGCCGCCCTGTTTTTCACCCAATCCGTCTGCTCCAGAGCCTTGGAAATAATCTTCTTTTCGAAAGCGGCCACCTCCTCACTCAGCGAAAATCCTGCAGGAGGAATTTCAAAACCTTTGCTCGCAGCGGTTTCAAAGCGCCTGCCCCCTTCAAGAAATTTTACCGGCAGATCCTCCCGGGTAAGGTGGTCGCCGGATGCCAGGATCACCATTCTCTCGACCACATTCTCAAGTTCACGCACATTACCCGGCCAGGGGTATTTCATCATGATCTCAAGAACCTCGTGATCGAGGCCGGTGATCTTCTTTTTCTTGGCCCGGTTGAACCGGTTTATAAACCGTTCTATCAGAAGAGGGATATCACCGCCTCTTTCCCGGAGCGGCGGTGCTTCGATGGGGATGACGTTTAAACGGTAGAACAGGTCCTGGCGAAATGCCCCGCGTTCAACCTGTTCCTCAAGATTCTTGTTGGTCGCGGCGATCACCCGGAAGTCGGATTGAATGGTTCTGGTGCCGCCAACCCTTTCAAACATCCTCTCCTGCAACACCCTCAGGAGCTTCACCTGGAGCATGGGGCTCATTTCTGAAATCTCGTCAAGAAACACCGTCCCGCCATCGGCCATTTCAAACCGGCCGATCCTGGTCCGGATTGCATGGGTGAACGCGCCCTTTTCGTGGCCGAAAAGCTCACTCTCCAGGAGTTCTCCGGGAATGGCGCCACAGTTGACCGGGATAAAAGGACGGGAGGCCCTGCCACTTTCATAATGAAGCGCCTGGGCAATCAGTTCTTTGCCGGTTCCGGACTCGCCATACACCAGAACAGTGCTGTCGGTATCACAGATTTTGCGGATCAGGGCAAACACTTCCCGGATTCGGTTGCTCTCCCCGGTCATCGAAGCCACTCCCCGTTCGGCTCTGCCAACCGCGGCAGTTTTTCCAGCGCCAGGATTGGAAATCCTTGCCAGCACCTCCTTGATCACCCCGTCGGCAGCGGGATTTTCAACATAGTGAGCAAAACCGTCCTGAAGGGCCAACACGGCCTCTGACACCGAGGGGTTCTGGGCCAGGAAAGCACACGGGACAACACCGAGCAGGGAGTTGAGTTCGGGGAAAAGAGATTTCAAATTTTCAACAGAGGAACCGCAGGCCATAACGACCGTATCGCTGTTCAGGATGTCGGCAGGTTCCGGCAGGTCACCCGGGGCCTGGACTCTGGTAAGCGACACCCCCGGCACCGCAACAGCTTTGAATACGGCGTCAGCCTTGCCGGAGGAATCATCCAGCATTAAAATTGCAGTCATGGGACCTCTTGGTTAAATGGACCAGGTTACCGGCAACAACCCTCGAAGAGTCATCAGATACCAATATACAAATAAATATCTAACCATTACAACATTTTATGAGCAAAGGGTCAAATTATACCACACTTGCCGAGAGCCTGATCTGAAGATTCTGTAATCGACGGATCCACCCAGCACAATTCAGGAGTAAAATCAAATTATTAGGTGTTATTTTTCAACAGGAATGATATATATAACGGTTTAACATGATTAATAAATTTCACCGAAATATCAACATCAAGCAAGCCGAAGCGAACCACACGGACCGGACCTCACAAAATGCTCAGTTCATATCCAGACGACAAACCGATCATTGATGCGGTAAAACTCACCAAAGTCTACCCTCCCGACATCATTGCCCTGCAGAATGTTTCCATCACGGTGGGCAAAGGAGAAATACTTTTTCTTACCGGGATGAGCGGTGCGGGGAAAACGACCCTGCTGAAAATCATCTGCTGCATGGAGAAGCCTAACAAGGGGATCATTGAAGTTGCGGGCATGGATCTCGGGCGGATCTCGTCAACCGAGACCCAGGTTCTTCGCCAGCAGATCGGGGTCGTGTATCAGGATTTTAAAATTCTCCCCAAACAGACCGTGTTTCAGAACATTGCCATGCCCATGGAGGTCGCCTACCGGAGTGCCCGTGATATCCGGGACCGTATTGATTATCTGCTCGACCGGCTGCAGCTTGCGCACAAACGGGATGTTCAGGCGGGTAAACTTTCCCGGGGTGAACAGCAGCGGGTCGCAATTGCCAGAGCCGCCTGCAACACCCCGCCCCTTCTTCTTGCCGACGAACCGACCGGCAACCTTGATGCCGGGGTCTCAGAGCTGGTCATGAAACTTTTCGAAGAGTTGAACCAGCAGGGATGCACCCTGATCATTGCCACCCACGACGAATCCATCTACCGCAACACCAGGCATCGCAAGGTGGAGCTTGAGCACGGCCTGTTCAGCAAACACACCATCCAGAGACAGCTCCCGCTGCTTAACATGCAGGGAGGCTCCGCATCCCCTGATCACGGAGGAAACTGACCATGGGACTCAGAACCTTTTTTTTCCTGAAGCAGACCGGAAGAAACCTGAAGCAAAGCTGGCCAACCCAGCTCATGACTCTGCTGACGGTCAGCCTTTCCGTTTTGATCTTCACTTTTTTCCTGCTGATCTATACCAATATTATCGGCTCCAGCGACCGGCTGGGGGATGAGCTGAGGGTGGTGGTTTATCTCGACGAGGAAATCATCCCTGAAATGCAGCCCATGATCAAAAGAAAGATCACCGATTTCAGCGAAGTGGAAAAGATCGTCTTCATCTCGAGACAGGAAGCCTTCAACCGGCTGCGCACTCAGCTCGATTCAGAGAAAGAGGTCCTGGATGATCTGGGACCTGAGTTCCTCCCGCCTTCCATCGAGGTTTATCCGATCAGGAACCTTGAAAGCCTTACCACCCTGAAACAGTTCTCGGACTATCTAGGGACGCTTCCCGGAGCGCAAAAGGTCCAATACGGCCAGAACTGGATCGAGCGCTTCGGCTTCTTTACCGAACTGCTTCGGATCGTGGTTATCCTCAGCGGCGTTCTCCTGATCCTGGCAACGGTCTTTATGGTTTCGTACACTATCCGGCTCACCGTTGTCGCCAAGGAGGCAGAGCTGGAAGTGCTTCGCCTGGTCGGCGCCACCAGTTCCTACATTCAGACACCGCTTCTCATCGAAGGCATCCTGCAGGGGGTTGTCGGCTCCAGCCTGGGGATTCTGTTCCTTTACCTGATCTTTGAATGGACCAGAATGCACCTTGGTGGTCCGGGGTTCCTGAACATGCTTGATTTCAGATTTTTTGCCCCTTCTACCACTGCCCTGATTATGGCGGTGTCAATATTGCTCTGTACTGGAGGCAGCTTTCTTTCCATCCGCAAATACATGCGGATCTGAACCATTCCGATGATCATCCTGCCGAAATCATACATAACAACCTTCCTGCTGACGGCCCTGTGCTTTTCAGCCGGTTCAGCCTTCGCCGATGATGAAGTACGGAAACTGGAAAAAGAGGTGCGCATTCAGCAGTCCAAGATCCAGAGAGTCCAGGAAGATATTGAGGACCATAAAGGGCTCGTCCGGGAATCAAGAGACAAGGAAATCAACCTGCTCAACCAGCTCGAGAAAATTGACCAGGATCTCGCGCGCGGCCGTAAAAACCTCCAGGATCTGAAAGACGACCTGACGGCGCAGGAAAAACTGATCAACCAGAAGACCGAAGAGCTAACCCGGGTCATCGACGAAAAGGAGAAGATCAAGGACCATGTCAGAAACAGGCTGGTCTCTTTCTACAAGATGGGGGACATCGGCCTGATGAATGTCACCTTCTCGGCCTCGAGTCTGCCTGACCTGCTCAGTTTCAAAGAGTACTTCCATTCCCTGATCCAGTATGACCAGAAGGTGATCGAAGGATATCGGGAAAAAGTTCTCGCCCTGATCGCCATCCGGGAAGAGCTGAAGCAGGGAAAAGAGGAGATGCTGAAAGTCATCGTCAAGGTCAAGAATCAGGAGAGCATGCTCTCCGAGATCCGCAGGGAGAGGATGACTCTTCTGGCCAGGATCAACACCGAGAAGAAACTCTATCAGCGTGCGCTGGAAGAAATGGAAGAGGCCTCCGAAGGTCTGACCAAAACCCTGGCAAGTCTCCGGGAAGAACTGGTGGAAACCCGGAGCAAGGCGCGAAAGAAATTCTTCTCTTCCCCGAAAAAAAGGCGTCCGGGTTCGGGGACCGACCTTGCGCAAATGAAAGGCAGACTGGTCCCACCGGTAAGAGGATCGGTATCGACCTTATTCGGCAAAAACAGCAAGGGCAGGTTCGGGCTGACCACCTTTGCCAACGGGATCGATATCAAAACTGTATCAGGCTCCGAGGTTCTCGCTGTTTATGACGGCAAGGTTGTTTATTCCGGTCAGCTTCGCGGCTACGGCAATCTGATCATTATTGATCACGGCCAGCAGTATTACACCCTGGTTTCACGGGTGGCGGAATTGTACAAGAAAGAGGGGGAGGAAGTTAAAACCGGTGAGGTCATCGGTCTGATGAACGATCAGGGCGGCTTGCTCGGCGAGGGACTGCACTTTGAGATCAGGCACGGAACAGAGCCTCAGGACCCCCTTGAATGGCTGAACAACAGCCTGCTGAAAATGGAAGCAGCCAGCGCAACCTCGGAAGAGGAAAGTGACCCTACAGCGAATAATTGATTGTTCGCAACCAGTCATGTTCTCCCGAATCGGCCGACGATAGTTCAATGAACCATATGGTACTGTCCGTCCGTTTCGCAGCTTTTTACGAAACCGACAATAATTGATTGTTCGCGCAAGGTCAAAATGCTATTATTTTTTTCACCGAAAATCACCCTGCAATGAAAGGCGCCAATTAATCCAGCCAAATTTATTTGCATACTCTTCAATCATACACAACAGGAAGCACCAGATGAAAAACAGGAAATTTTCCACTGCCAGAAAAATTGTTATGACACTCCTGATAATCACCCCGATTCTGGCAGTTTTTCTTTTTTCACAGGGGCGCGATGCCACTGCCAAACCTCATGACACCTATGAAAGTCTCGAGGTTTTCTCAAACGTCCTGAGCCTGATCCAGAAGCACTACGTCGAGAATGTCGAAACCACCGATGTTCTTCAGGGCGCCATCAAAGGCATGCTCGTCTCCCTGGATCCTCATTCATCCTACCTGAAACCGGACGACTTCAAGGAGCTGAAACTTGAAACCAAAGGAAGCTTTACCGGCATCGGGATTGAAATAACCGTCAAGGACTCAATCCTCACCATTGTATCGCCCATCGAAGGAACGCCCGGATACAAGATCGGCCTTCAGGCCGGTGACAAAATCCTGAAAATCGAGAATGAGCCGACCAAGGATCTCACCCTGATGGAAGCAGTCAAAAAACTCCGTGGCCCGAAAGGGTCCAAAGTCACCATCTCTGTTCACCGTGAAGGATGGAGCGATCTGAAAGAGTTTGAGATCACCCGCGGAGTCATTCCTCTGCACAGCGTCAAATCCAAGATACTTGAGCCCGGCTACATCTACATCAGGATTTCCAACTTCCAGGCTAAAACCACCAGCGACTTCATCAAGGAACTCAAAGAGCTCAACGAACGGGGAAAAGTCAAAGGGCTGATCATCGATCTCCGCAACAACCCGGGCGGCCTGCTGGCCCAATCGGTAAAAATTTCCGACATCTTCATTGACGATGGCCTGATTGTTTCCACCAAAGGGAGAGTAAAAGACCAGAACACAGAATACTTTGCCCGACCGAGTGGAGAAAAGCACGACTACCCGATCATTGTTCTTGTGAACCAGGGAAGCGCGAGTGCCTCCGAGATTGTAGCAGGAGCTTTGCAGGATCACAAAAAAGCCCTGGTCGTCGGGACCCAGACCTTCGGCAAGGGATCGGTCCAGACCATTATCCCGATGAGTAACGGCGCCGGCCTGCGACTGACCACAGCCAGATACTACACCCCGAGCGGCAGATCTATTCAGGCCAAGGGAATTGAACCGGATATCGTCGTCGAAAACCTGCCCGAAGATATCTCCGAGAGCCATAAAAAGGTTAAAAAGAAACCGAAATTCCTGCGGGAGAAAGACCTTCGCAAACATCTCACCAATGGCGATGAAGACGAAGAGACCGAGAACGACAAAGAGGAAGAAGAAACCAAAAACGATGACACTGTAGAGAAAGATGACAGCGTCAAAGATCAGGATGCCACTGACCCGAAAGCTGACTCGAAAACCGACCCGAAGAGTGGCAAGAAAGAGAAGACCGCTCTCGAAAAAGCTGAAGAGGAAGCGGAGCAGGTCAAGGAACAACTGGCCAGGGACAATCAGTTGCGGACCGCCCTGATGCTCCTGAAAGGACTCAATGTCTACACCCATTTCAAGCAGCCGAATGGGAAATAGATCAGCGTACTCCTGAAAAAACATAGCGAAATTATACCCTGCCAAGGGGTATAATTTCGCGACTCTGACAAAAGCGTTTTTTTGCGGGGGAAGGGTCCTACCCGGTAACTCCGGGTCACCGGGAACTTCAGTCGTGATTAGAACGCACCACAAGCAGACAGAATGAACTCTACCTGTCGCCTTTTAAACGTCGGTTCCTAAGTGCCAGACTCTGCTGGCGGAAATTGTGTTGAACCAGTTTTTCCTTGTCATCATCATTAATCAGAATAAACTTCACAGCGACTCTTTTCCCGGGAATTCCAGGCCCCTCTGCATTATCCTGGCAGCTCACAACTTCTCCAAAACAGAAAATATAGAGATAGTCGGGTAGAAGAGTTATATGCAGCGCCATGATTTCCCCCGGAGAAGCAGGATCAGCCGAGTCGAAAGCCATCCCTGAAGCGCTGAAATCAACCTCCAGCAAATCCATCATTTCAAAGGGAGACTTGTCCCCGCTGACCTTCTGCAGAACCATGTTTAACTTTGTGTCGAGATGCTGCAGAAAAGTTGCCAGTTCCAGATCCCGATCACGCAATTTTGCCAGGGCCTCCTGCGCCCCGATGTACATCTGGATATCGGTAAGGCCTGTCTGATGATAGATGGATATTCCACGGCGATGATCGTCAAGGATGTCCTGATATCTTGCCAGGTCCACAGGTTCAAAGGCAAACAGGATTCGATCCGTAGCCCTGACCGCCTCTCTTCTTTCATTTCCTGAAGTCATATCAGCATCTTACCAGGTTTAAGAAACATAAATATCTGCATAGGCCCATTAACCAAGGTTATTTGATTGCGCTGCTGTTCACCGACTCGGTCAGCCCCTTGAAAACGACCGCAGAACCGGACGGCTTGATGACAAACTCAACCCTCCTGTTTCTTGCCCTCTGTGCTGCCGAATCGTTTTTCTCAAGGGGAACTCCATCGGCAAATCCGGAAGCCGTCATCCTTGAGGCTGGAATTTTAAATTTTTCCGACCAGTATTCAACAACACCGACCGCCCTCGCCGTAGACAAGCTCCAGTTCGACCTGAAAGGCGCTCCTCTCGTCAGGGGGATATTATCAGTGTGCCCTTTAACAGTTACCAGCGCTTCATGCTCGGCGACTATTTTCCCAATCCTGTCAAGAAGAGGAAGGAACCGTTCCTTGATCTCCGCCCGGCCAAGTTCAAAGGCAATCGAGTCTTTCACCCGCAACACCAGTCCTTCCGGCCCCATTTCCATCTCCGCTGCCCCGGACTCAAGCTCGGCGGCCATCTCTTCCTCAACACTCTGCTGCAGCTTTACGGCAAGTGGAGTACTCATGAATCCGGTCGAGATCATCATGTCCCCTTCCAGACTGCCATAGACCCGCTGCTCTTTCTGCACGCCGAACGCTTTCTCCATAGAGCCTGCAACCTGCTTGAACTTCTGGCGGTCCATCTCCGAAAATGAGAGCAGCAGGATAAAAAAGGTCATCAGCAGAGACATCAGATCCGCAAAGGTGCACATCCAGGCAGGTGCTCCGGCGGGCGGGCAGACCACCTTTTTCTCTTCATCTGCAGCCATGAACTATTCTCCGGCGCATCATTTTTTCCCCTCTTCGGTCTTCCGGTCTTTCGGCGGCAGGAATGTTTCAAGGTATTCCTCCATAACCCGCGGATTGAGGCCTTTCAAAATGCCCAGCACCCCTTCAATGATCAGGCGGCGATTTCTTTCCTCCTCCTGGCTGCGCAACGCGAGCTTGTCGGCAATGGGCAGAAAGAAAAGGTTGGCGGCAACTGCGCCATAAAGGGTAGTAAGCAGACAGACCGCCATCGCCGGGCCGATCGCGGAGGGGTCTTCCATATTCGCCAGCATCTGGACCAGGCCGACCAGAGTTCCGATCATCCCAAAGGCCGGTGCCGAATCACCCATGGCGGAAAAGGTTTTCTTGCCGAGATCATGTCGTTCGGTGGTCAGGCTCACCTCTTTCCGCAAAACCTCCTCAATGAACTCCGCTTCGTGCCCATCGACACAGTACATGATGGCTTTTTTAAGAAAGACATCCTCAATGGGCTGCTGCTCCAGAACGATCAGACCGTTCTTCCTCGCAATATTGGCAAGATTGACGATCTCCTGAATCACCTGCTGGGAGTTACTGGTTTTGGTGAAAAAGACATTCATCGCCACCTTGATGGAGTTTACAACATCACCCATCCCGAAACGGATCAGAGCCGTGGCGACAACTCCGCCACCAACGATGAGTACTGAGGGGATATTAACGAATAACAATATTGAACCGCCGAGGAGAACGGCGATCAGGAGAATGATGGTACCGCTGACAATACCTATAACTGTTGCGAGATCCATACGAAATCCTTATAGAGAATCAATGTATCCGGGCTGCAGGATGAACGCTCTTACCCCTGATTCTCTGTGAGATCATCTCGATCGATCTGCATGTTGAAACTGTGTTCAGAGTCGGGGTACTCTCCATTTTTTACTTCCTTCATGTAAGAGGATACCGCGTCTTTGATCGAAGGTGCAAGCCTCGCGTAAGATTTTACGAAACTCGGCACAAATTTTTCAAAGAGACCGAGCAGATCATGGGTGACCAGCACCTGACCGTCACAATGAACACCCGCCCCGATACCGATGGTGGGGATCTTTATCTCGCTGCTGATCACTTCGGCAAGCTGGGCGGGAATGCATTCAAGAACCAGAGAGAAGGCTCCGGCATGTTCAAGATCTCTTGCGGATTGCAACAGTTTCCGGGCCGAATCAAGGTCGCGCCCCTGGACCTTGTACCCGCCAAGCTGATTTGCGGTCTGCGGGGTGAGACCGATATGTCCCATCACCGGTATTCCGGCCCGGACGATGGCCTGAACCGTCCCGGCCATTTCGGTTCCCCCTTCAAGTTTAACGGCATCACACCCCGCTTCTTTTATAAAACGGCCCGCATTGTAAACGGCCCTGCCGAGATCAGTCTGGTATGAAAGAAACGGCATGTCGCCGACAATAAGGGCCCGCCTGGTTCCCCGGCTGACGGCCCGGGCATGATGCAGCATCTCCTCCATGGTCACCGGCACGGTTGACTCATACCCGAGAACGACCATCCCCAGTGAATCACCGACCAGCAGGATCTCCACTCCGACGCCGTCAAGCATTCTGGCAAAACTGACATCGTAGGCAGTCAGCACGGTGATCTTTTCGCCGTTTTTCTTCATGCGGAGAATGTCGGGAACAGTCAGTTTGTCATTGCCCATAATTTTTCACCAGCAGAAGTGTCCTTCCTTAAACAAGATCAAAAAAGCCGGGGGTTGAAATCTTCCTCGACTACAGCCATCACCCCGGAAAAGGGCCTGTTAAAATGATCATAGGCGGCGCGGGTCGCCATGCGTCCCCGGGGAGTCCTGATCAGAAAACCGGTCTGGATCAGAAATGGCTCATAAACATCCTCAAGGGTGGTCTTCTCTTCACAGACTGCCGTCGCAAGGGTCTCGATACCCAGCGGCCCTCCCTGAAACTTATCAATGATGGTGAGCAGGATTCTTCTGTCCATCTCGTCAAGCCCCTGGGGATCGACAGCCAGCATGTCGAGGGCCTTATCAGCCACTTCGAGAGTGATCCGGCCATCGGCCCTTACATCGGCAAAGTCACGGACCCTCTTCAACAACCTGTTGGCAATTCTGGGTGTTCCACGGGAACGACCGCCAATCTCACGGGCGCCATCATCATCTATCGGAATACCGAGGACCGAAGCCGATCGGCTGACAATTTCCACCAGCTCCTCAACCGAGTAAAAATCAAGTCTCAAAACCACTCCGAACCTGTCCCGCAAGGGTGGAGTCAACAAGCCGGTCCGGGTGGTAGCGCCGACCAGCGTGAAGTGCGGCAGATCCATTTTTACAGATCTCGCCCCCGGTCCCTGGCCGATGACCAGATCAAGCTGAAAATCTTCCATGGCCGGATAGAGAATCTCTTCGACCACATGATTCAGCCTGTGAATTTCATCGATAAAAAGAACATCTCCTTCCTGAAGGCTGGTCAGGATGGCGGCCAGATCTCCGGCCCGTTCAATGACCGGACCGGATGTCACCCGGATATTGGCATGCATTTCGTTGGCGATCACATAGGCAAGAGTGGTTTTGCCAAGACCTGGAAAGCCGTGAAAAAGAACATGGTCCAGCGCCTCATTTCTGGCCCGGGCAGCCTGAATGCCTATCTCAAGATTTTTTTTCAGCTGTTCCTGGCCGATGTACTGACTCAGAAAACGTGGCCGGAGATCCAGGTCAAGCTGCTCGTCCCGTCCTGACCTGGCACTGATAATTCGTTCTTCCTCGTTCATGCCAGCAACCTTAAGGCCTGCTTCAACAGCTCTTCAAATGACAAATGATCAAACTCATCGTTACCAAGAGTGGAACGAAGCTTTTCCATCCCTTTTCTGACGCTGACCGGAGAGTAACCAAGATTGACCAGAGCAGAGATAACATCGGAACTCAACTGGCTCTCCGATGGCTCGGCAGCAGGCGCCCGCCCCCCCATATCAGCCACCGGCAGAAACTGGACCTTGTCTTTCAGTTCAACACAGAGGCGCTCTGCGGTCTTCTTTCCTACCCCATGCAGGGAGGTCAGACGATGGATGTCCCCGGTGGTTATTGACCTGGCAAGGTCTGCAGGTCTCATCCCCGACAGGATATTCAAAGCGAGCTTGGGTCCGATCCCGGAAACACTGATCAAAAGAATAAACATGTCTTTTTCATGATGATCCGCGAATCCGTAAAGGTCGATCGCATCCTCGCGGACGTTGGTATAGATATGGAGAAAGAGTTCTTCTCCAACTTCCGGCAAAGCAAGGAGTCCGGTTGCTGAGAAAAAAACCTGATATCCCACGCCATTGACATCAAGCACCAGAAATTCCGGTGATTTGTGGGTCAAGATTCCTCTCAGGCTGGCGATCATAGGATGGTTTCCGTTTTTGTGGGCTCAAAAATGGTGATCATGTCCTGGAGATTCCGGATAGAAAGTGGTTGGCATGGCAGATTGCGACGGCTAAAGCATCTGCTGCATCCTGGCTGGGACTTTTAAGCAGGGAAAGGATAATCCGGACCATATGCTGGACCTGTTTTTTGTCGGCATTCCCGTACCCGGCGACCGCCTGCTTTACCTGACGGGCGGTATATTCGGCCATCGACACCCCCTTCTGCATGCCGGCGAGAATCAGAACCCCGCGAGCGTGGCCAAGTTTGAGGGCTGAATTCGGATTTCTGGCCATGAAAATTTCCTCGATAGCAGCCTGTTCAGGCCTGTAGTTCTTGATTACCTGGGTGATCCCGTCATGTATCTCAAGTAAACGGTCGGGAAAAGGAGTATTGGTCTTCACCCTGATCACGCCGCAGGTTACATAGTCCATCCTGTTGCCGACAACATCGATAATACCATACCCTGCGACCCTGGAACCGGGATCAATCCCGAGAATCCGCAAGCTGTCGCCTCCCCTGGCGGTGATCAGGAAATCGCCTCCATGATCGCATCGGGGATATCAAAATTGGCATGAACCTTCTGGACATCATCGTTGTCTTCAAGATTGTCGAGAAGCCTCATCAGTTGACTCGCTGTCTTTTCGTCACCGACATCAACCACATTTTTGGGAATCATCGAAATATTTGCCTCGATGAATTCAAGTTTTTCTGCTTCAAGGGCCTCACGGACTGCTTCAAATTTTTCCGGTTCAGTGAGAACCTGGAAGACATCATCCTCTTCCACGACATCCTCCGCTCCTGCTTCAAGGGCCAGTTCCATCAGTTTTTCCTCATCGATTTTCTCTTTTTCAATGAGGATTGACCCTTTTTTGTCAAACATCCAGCCCACGCATCCCGATTCGCCAAGATTACCACCGGATTTTGAAAAGAAACTGCGGACCTCAGCCACCGTACGATTGCGGTTATCGGTCATGCATTCGACAAGTACGGCAACCCCGCCCGGGCCATATCCCTCATAGAGGATTTCATCATAGTTCTCACCGTCAAGTTCCCCGGTACCTTTCTTGATCGCCCGGTCGACGTTGTCCTTCGGCATGTTCACTGCCTTTGCCGCAGCGATCGCACTGCGAAGTCTCGGGTTGGCATCACGGTCGCCTCCACCCATTCTTGCCGCAACAGTAATCTCTTTGATCAGTTTGCCGAACACTTTACCTTTTTTAGCGTCCGCAGCTCCTTTTCGATGTTTGATATTAGCCCACTTGGAATGTCCAGACATTGTAGTCTCCTCGAGAAATTAAGAAGGAAGAATTAATAATTCAAATTGCAGAAACCTGCAGGGATACAGCAGGTCTTGATGGATAATATTGATTACTCTTCATTTTTTCAGCCCAATTCCCAGAACAAAAACTTCCCTGCTTTCAGGCCTGGAACTCTTGGGCTTAACCGTTCTGGTAAGACGGAAACAGGCTTTCACTTCATTAAAAAAATCTTTATAGTCTTCACCTTCAAAAACCTTGCAGTAAAAGGCGCCATCAGGGTCAAGAAGAGACACCGCCAACTCCAGAGCCCGCCTTGACAGATCGAGCGACTTCTGCTGATCGGCCCATTTATTGCCGGTTGTCCTCGGGGCCATATCACTGATTACCGCTGTGAAAGAGGCGCTGACAGCCCGCACGAGATCCACCGTCCCGTCTTCAAATATATCGGCAACAAGCCACTTGATCCCAGCCCCGGGTTGTCTGTTTTCAGCCGTTACCTTATTAAGGTCAACCCCCACTACCAGACCGGAAGGACCAACGACTCTGGAAGCAAACATCGACCAGCTCCCCGGAAAACAGCCAAGATCAAGAATCCGCCCCCCTTTGGTCAGAAAGCGGTATTTGTTTTGCGCTTCCTCCAGTTTATAGACCGAGCGGGCCGGATAGCCATCTTTTTTGGCCTTCCTGAAATAATGATCCTGGACCTCTTTCATGGTATCGGTTTCAAGCCTCTCTAGCTCTGTGAAATGAGCACAAATTAGTGCATTTATCCTTTATTGACAAGGAATATCAGGCACGGACCAACGGTTAATAGCACATCACTAGCGATCTGAATCAATAAAATCCAACACCTTTCCAACAGTATGTTAAAGCGCTTTTAGGGCAGAGAGCAAACATGACGGGAATAAGAGCTGCAGGGAATGCACATTGGGTCTTCAAACAAAAAAAGCCCCGTTCCATAGAGGCCTCGGGGCTCAAATCGCGACGTATTCATTCTGATCATGAAAGACGATATTTCATGTACCAGCTGTTGTCATTAATATCCTTCATCTTGATGATCAGTTTGTCACCTTCAACCGTTCGATTCAACGGCGCCGGATTGCATCCGCCCTTAACGATATTGATTCTGGTGGAAGCAAATTTCTGGCCGCAGTTCTCACAGACCATGAAATCACCTTCCTGATAGTAACCTTTCCCGGCCTTGTAGCAGACATCACATGCATCTATGGCCGCCCGCAGAACTCCATCACTGCTTCTGATAACAAAGAACGTCACCTTGGTGCCATTCTCGGCAATCACATCAAAATGATGTGCCTTTCCATCATTGATCTTTGATACGGACAGTCGGATCTCGCCATCCACCGGTTTCAAAGGTCCGGAACCGGCGGAAGTCGAATTACATCCAACCAGCAAAACAAGTGCGAACGCTGTCAGGGCCAGAAGTCGAATAATTTCTCTCATATTTCACCTCGATAGAATGGTCAGAAGCAGACTCAATGCATTCGCCCCGTGTAAAAAGCAACATCTATGCCATGCAGCCTCCAACTTTACAACCCACTGATTTTATTTTGCTTTTTAGCATTTCAAAAATATGATGTGAGAATATTTCAAGTGAACAAATTAAAAAAATAGAGAATATTCTTACACCAAATAAAGAATATTCTCTACTCGAATAGAGGCGCTTCGTAACAGATGGAGTTTTCTGCCCAGGCAGGACTCGGCTCCTTTCAGGCATCAACTCCGACATCAATCTGCTGGAGCAATCTTCGGGGTGGTTCTCCCCATGCACAAGCAGTTTCCATTTTTGGTCCGGACCAACTCCTGGTTCCGGTAAATAAAGTCAGCCCGCCCCGAAAAGCGGGACGGGCTGAAAGGAGGGGGTAACAGATACGGATTTGCAGATTACCAGCGGGGACCATTGCAGCCACGGCCATTACCGCGACCTCGTCCACTCTGATCATTCTGCGAGTAGCAATCACCAGAACCGTCACAACCGGCTCTCCGTCCAAATCCTTTGCCGGTTCCAGGGCCAAATCCTGCACCATCAGCTTTTTCCTTAAGCTGCGCCTTCAGATCGTACATTTCACTCCAGATTGCAGCGGCCTTTTCTTTATCAGGATTTTCCTGATTGACGACATCAGCATATTCGCTCCGCTTATCAAAAAGCTGCTGGCGCAGATCTTTGGTTGCATCAAAGAACTCCTGTCTCGCCTTCTGGTCTTCTTCACTCACCTCTTCTGCGCAAGGGCCACCGCATGATCCAGGGCCGTTTCCCGGGCCATTTCCACGACCTTCACCTCCCCACCAGCCCCAGCCGGCACTCGCCGTCTGAAGACCGGTAAAACCTGCAAGCGTAACCAGTAACGCGACTACCAATACCTTTTTCATGATGTTCTCCTTATGATGAATGTTGATAAATGATTCCTGGCTTTGCCTTCCTATTTATCAACTTCCGTGCCAACATCACGCGAGAGCATATATGTTTCTGATATGATTGGCAATTATCACAACATGAAGCAGGAGCACTGAATCTTGCAATGTATTTTCACTGGGTAATTAGTAAGCATCCCGCCGGAGAACCTGGATACTTTTTAACCATGGAATCAGGAGAGCCGACTGCCGCAATATTTACAATATGCAGCATCATTATCATGCCCGTCGGCATTACACTGAACACAGACCCTGCCAGTCTCCCTCACATCATGACTTCTGTTCAGTTCAACGGTTACAATTCCGGTGGGAACAGCAATTATTCCATACCCGAGAATCATGATAATCGCCGCCAGGAACTGTCCGAAACTGGTATGGGGTGAAATGTCGCCATATCCTACGGTCGTGAGAGTCACAATGGCCCAGTAAATACTGCGGGGAATGCTGGTAAAGCCATGCTCCACATCTTCCACCACATACATCAGCGATCCGAAGAAAACCACCAGAACCATGACCGCAAAGAGGAAAACCGTAATCTTACGTCGACTGGCTCGAAGGGCCATGAGAAGTTGCCGCGACTCTCCCAGATACTGGGCAAGTTTCAGAATCCTGAATATCCTTAAAACCCGCAGTATTCTGATCACCGTGAGATATCGGCCGGCCGGGATGACCAGACCGAGAAAAGTGGGGACAATTGCCAGGAGGTCAATAACTCCGAAAAAACTGATTGCATATCGAAAGGGACTCCCGGCACTCAAGAGGCGAAGGAAATACTCGACCAGGAACAATATGGTAAAAAACCACTCAAAACCGTAAAGGAGTCCCCCATAAACAGCCCTGATCGAACTCACACTGTCCAGCATGACCACTAGCACACTGGCAACAATGCTGTAAATCAGCAGGAGATCAAACATTTTCCCTGCCGGGGTCTCGGTGCCGAATATGACCTCATGAAGAGCATGCCGCCATGCAGCGTGATCACTATCCGGTTTCCGGACACTATTTATATTCCGCATGATCCTCAAACCATCATCAGGAAAGGGACAGGTATTTGATAACCAGAAGTATTCCAGCTATGAGCAATACCGGCCCGTTGGCCGAGTAAACCAGATACACCATCCAGTAGCGGTCACCAAGATACTCCTTGAGCCGCGCTCTATTCAATACTTTCGGCACCCAGAAGGCGATGGACACACCGGCCCCGGTAATTGTCAGCAGAATACCGCAAACCAGAAGAAACATTGCATGCCTTTGCATAAAATCACTCTCAGAAAGCCTTCAAACAATTATTAAAGCGTATTCGCAGGGCACAAACATACTGAGCCTCAAACCTCAGGCCATTTTCATTGAAGTCCGACCAGAAATTCCCGGTAGAGTCCTTCATTGAATCCGATGATGAACATGTTACCAACCCGGAGAGTTGGAGCTCGCAGGCTGCCGCTTCTGCCAATGGCATTTTCAAGTATTTCTTCCTGATGAACTCCGGGATCCGCAAAACCGGCAATTTTCTTCCCCTTTGCCACATAGACCTGCTTTGCCCCCTGCAGCATCGCCCACGCCTTCTGACTGTCAATTTTCTCTTTTCCGGCATCAACCTCTACCGCAATCCCGATTTTCCCGGCAGCGAGAAACTCCCGTGCCCTGACGCATGAGGTTCAGCCCTTCCGCATATATGCCCAGTCAATTTTCATGGCTCACCCTTTTCTGCCTTTCTTCCAGATGACCAGAGCTGTGGAATAGACCTCGGATCTCGCCGTGCCGAGATCCTCTGCAACTTTTCTTACCGCATCACGCATGGACAGCCGGGAGTTGTCCCTGTACCAGACAAGGACCCCATCAAGATCAACGCCTTGCATGGCCCCTGGCCCGGATTCGTCGGATCCGTCGATGACCACCACAAACTCTCCCCTGATCTTATCCCGGCCTGTCAGAATCTCAATCACCTCACTTGTTTTGGCATGTATCGTCTCTTCATGCAGTTTGGTCAGCTCCCGTCCTATAAAGACTCTCCTGTCTCCAAGGACCTCCAGACAGTCCTGCAGGGATTTCACTATCCGGTGCGGGGATTCATAAAACACGTGAGCCCGATTCTGTCCCTCAATTGACTTGAGAAGGCTCACGCGCTCCCCTTTCCGCCCCGGGAGAAACCCCAGAAAAACAAAGGCATTATCCTTCAGCCCAGCAATACTTACTGCACCACTCAAAGCCGACGGCCCCGGAACCGGCACAACCCTGACACCATTCTCAACTGCCAGTCTTACCAGCACGGCTCCGGGATCGGATATCGCCGGAGTCCCGGCGTCAGACACCAGCGCCACATTTTCACCGGACAGAATCCTCTGGATGACATCACTCGCCCGGGACTGTTCTTTGTCCTTATAATAACTGATCATCGGGGTCCGGATACCAAGACTTGCCAGCAACTTCCTGGTGTGACGGGTGTCTTCGGCAGCTATCAGGTTCACCTCACCCAGAATCCGGACCGCCCTTCTGGTGATATCTTCAAGATTACCAATTGGCGTGGCGACAACATAAAGAACTCCGGCCCCCACTTGATCTCTCCCCTCAGTCAAAAGTCACCTCTGACAATGGCAGCTTGAGCGTAAAACAGGTACTTCCCGGCTGGCTCGTAAAGACGATCTCACCATGCAAAGATGCCGCTATCGCCCTGCCAAGAAAAAGGCCGAGACCCGTTCTGGAAAACCCTGATACAAAGGGTTCAAAAATCTTCTCCCGGAGAGCATCATCGACTCCTGGCCCGTTGTCGGCAATATCAATTCTTATCTGATCATCTTCTCTGGAAGTCCTAATCTGCAGTTTTGCCGGCTCACCTTCAGGACGCACCCCTTTTTCCATTGACAGAGAAGCATTCTCAAGTAAAACGGCAAGTATCTTGTGCAGTGCAACCTGATGACAGACAAGGGCAGGAATATTGTCTGCCGAAATGACCTCCTTCCGCACCTTATGCTTAAAAAAGCTGTCGGCCGATAAAAATTCCAGCTCCGTCCGGATCACATCTCTCAATTTATAGGCCTGGACAGTGCCCGGATCACGACATTCCGCCATCAGGTTTGAACATCTTCTCATGATATCATGAAGAACATTGACCTCCTTGACCAGATGTTCCGTCAACCCGGAACGCCTGGCAATCATCTCCCTGAGAATCCCTGCATGCGACCGGGCTTCCTCAATCGAATCCGACTTTTCAATGATATCCAGAGTTTTGTCCGCCTGATCAAACATCATGACCAGTAGTTCCGCCTGCATGGAAAAGGCCTGCCCGACCCCGTTGAGGTTGTGAATCAATCCCCTGAAGAGGCGTCCCACCGCCGCATCAAAAGAATACTCAATAAACGCTTTTTCCCATTCCATCTTGCTTTGCGTCACAACGAGAAAACTCCATCCAAGAGGATAAACATGTGAAATATGACTCTTCGGCCTGATATTTCTGCCGACCCCATGTGAATATACAATGTTCAGAAAATATGTACAGAAACAACACAGCTCCCGACTGTTCTGCTTTTATTCAATAATACCCCTTTCACTGCTACTCCAGATTCGCATCTCCTTGTACCACCGACAAGCCCCCACCCGTCCTTTGTTCTTGAATCGTGAAACACTCTCCAGATTCCCCGGGTTTCTCAAACCATGCGTTGTCCTTTGCAGGTTTACTGTTGGTTATTGACTGCGATACCCTTTAGAATTTTCCCGCCTGAAAGATACTTATATTGACATATTTTATATAAGCACCTACTATCTGAGTAACTGCTCATATATTAAATTAACGGATACTGTATGGATCAGAAAAACCAGGAGTACTGTCATTGTCGGATCATTCATACTGAACGCGTGGAAAACGCCAGGAGAACCGCCCTCTCGGATATGGAACAGCAGAGACTGACCAATACATATAAAGCGATGGGTGACTCTACCAGGCTCAAGATACTATTAGCCCTTGCCCATGAAGAGATGTGCGTCTGTGACCTTGCGGCCTTTCTTGATATTTCGGAATCTGCAGTCAGTCACCAGTTAAGGATGCTTCGCCAGCTGTACCTCGTAATCAGCCGCAGGGAAGGTCAGATTTTATACTACAACTTGAACGATGACCACATCAGGAAGTTGCTCGCTGTCGGCATTGAACATATCAGGGAGTAATCATGGAATTTGTAATAAGTGTCGCGCTTGAATCCTGGCATCTTCTTCTAGATGCTTCTGTTTATATCCTTCTCGGGATTGTGATTGGTGGGGTCCTGAAATTGTTCCTTTCGCCGGAGCTTATTGCCCGCCACCTCGGGACTGGACGTTTCCTCCCGGTCTTAAAGGCAGCGCTTTTCGGAATTCCGATCCCGCTCTGTTCCTGTGGAGTACTCCCCGCAGCGGCGGCCTTGAAAAAACAAGGGGCCAGCAATGGTGCGACCATCGCCTTTCTTGTTTCGACACCGGAATCGGGGATAGACTCGATCAGCGTCAGCTATGCTCTTCTCGATCCGCTGATGACGGTGGCAAGGCCGGTTGCGGCATTGATATCAGCAATCGCTGCAGGCTTCACTGAAAATCTTTTCCAACGATCTGAACAACCGATTGCCACCGGGAATCCTGACCAAACTGCAAAGTGCTGCGCCAGTGAAAAATGCTCCGCCGAGACCGGATCAGAACAGCCGGTATTCTTCCGGAAAATACTCTCCGGTTTCCGGTATGCTTTTACAGAACTTTGGGGAGACATCGCCGTATGGTTTTTCTTCGGCCTTTTGTTAAGCGGCCTGATTACGGTTCTGGTTCCGGACGAGTTGATCTCCTCTTATCTGGGGGGAGGACTCACCACCATGCTGATCATGCTGGCGGCAGGGATACCACTCTATATCTGTGCCTCAGCATCCACCCCGATTGCCGCGGCCCTGATAATGAAAGGCGTGAGTCCTGGCGCCGCACTTGTTTTTCTCCTGGTCGGCCCGGCAACCAACATGGCCTCACTCTCGGTCATGACCGGGCTTCTGGGCAAGCTGTCGACAATCCGATATCTGGCAGTCATTTCCGCAAGCAGTGTTGTCAGCGGTCTGACCTTGGACATGATTTATGACATGACCGGCATTTCCGTTACTGCAATTACCGGACAAGCCGCCGAGATCATCCCCTATGAACTTCAGCTTGCCGGCGCCATTGTCCTGATCGCTCTGTCCATCAAACCATTCTGCAAACTGGTCAACAGGCGATTCCACGGCTCTCCCACCGTTCACAAGAATTCCGGCTGCGGCTGTTCTGCGGGATCATGCCAGGAATCCCCCTGATCACCGACACCCACCACAGGAATTGTATTCCTCGTTATTTCAGAAAAAAAAACCCCTGAGCCATTAATACACAAACTTTCAGCACCTTGATTTTGCCTGATCAGTAATTAAATTTTCAACAGGAGAACAAAGACTGATTTTGATGAAATTACTCTCATGAAGGAGGTGATAGACATGTTGGATCTGGTTCCTTTCAGAAAATCTCATTATCTTGACCCTTTTAAAGAAGTTGAACATCTGGCCAGGCATTTCTGGCACGACCTTCCCTTCCGGGATATTACCACCGCAGGAGAGTTTGATTTTGCCCCGCGGCTGGATATTACCGAAACGGACAAGACGCTTGAGGTGAAAGCTGAACTCCCCGGTCTGGAGAGGAAAGACGTCGACATCACCCTTGACAATGATTTCCTTGTCATCAAAGGTGAAAAGAAACATGAGGAAGAAGAAAAAGGGCGTCATTTCCACAGAGTGGAACGCCATTTCGGATCTTTCCAACGGAGTGTGAGATTGCCGGTGGAAGTTGATACGAAAAAGGTTAAAGCAACTTTTAAAGACGGCGTCCTTACCGTCACGATGACCAAGATTGTAACCGGCAAAGAAAAAGCTACCCATATCGAGATTCAGTGAGCCTCAAGCTCTCTTTCTCTCCCCTCCATAATGAACCTGGCCCGTCAGAAATGGCGGGCCACACTTCACTGAAGGCAATATTTTTAAACAATTTGACTCTTCTCCATCAATAAATAGATAATGTAATCAAATAACTGGAGCGAGTCAGCGAACAGAACCACCCCTGCATCAACCATCCTTTTATTGCCAAGAGGAGATTTCATGCGCAACTTAACAATCGGCCGAAAGATCAGCTACGGTTTCGGGACCATCCTGACACTTCTCGTGATAATGGTTGTTTTCAACGAATTCGGTATTGGCAGAATCGTCAGAAATGCCAGCCAGGTCATTACCGGCAACATGCTGGACGGCAACCTGGCCCAGAAAGAGGTTGATCATTTGAACTGGGTCGCAAAAGTGAACGCCCTGCTCACAGATGAAAATGTAACCGAGCTTCAGGTCGAGACCGACGACCACCTCTGCGCTTTCGGCAAATGGCTTTTCGGGGAAGGGAGAAAAAACACCGAGACCTTTGTTCCTGAACTGTCCACCCTGCTTAAAGAGATAGAAAAACCGCACCACGAGCTGCATCTTTCCGCGATCGCCATAAAAGAGGCTTACAAACCAGTCAGCAAAAAACTCCTTGAACAGGTAACAGATATCAATGCGGCAAATCTCGAATGGTCTTCGAGGGTTAGGGATTCTCTTCTAAACAGAAAAACGAAGCTGGGGGTCCGCCTTGATCCGGATCATTCAATTCTCGGCAAATGGCTGGTTTCGGAGAGCGCACAACTCGCCCTGAAAAATGGCAGTGATAATCTGAAAAAGACCATCAATGCTTTGGGTCAGGCCCAAAAGGAGATGTACGCTTCTGCGATTCTGGTGAATGACCTCATGGCAAAAGATACTATCGACAGTGCCATCAGTCTCTTCAAAAACGACACCTCCCCGAAGATCGACACCCTTATCGACCTTCTGATTGAACTGCAGGCCGAAGTGGAAAATGAAATGGCAGGCGCCATTGAAGCAAACAGAATATATGCCACCCAGACAATGCCGGCCTTAATAGAAGTCCAGAAAAAATTGAACACTCTCCGTGATGAATTAAAAAAACACGTCATGACAGATGTGATCATGCTTGATGCAGCAAAAAAAACCAGGCTGTTCGCATTATCGATCGGGCTGCTCATCGTTGTTGCAGGAATTCTGCTTGCGTTTTTCATCTCCAGGGGAATCATCCGTTCTCTGACCGATATCTCTCAAATCATCGGAACCGGATCCTCCCAGGTGAACATGGCCGCTTTGGAAATTTCATCATCCAGTCAAAGCCTTGCAGACGGAGCATCAACTCAGGCTGCGGCGATGGAAGAAACAACCTCGTCTCTTGAACAGATGTCCACCATGACCAGACAGAATGCGGCCAACTCCAATGAAGCAGACCGCCTGATGCAGGAAGCCAGCGAAGTGCTCTCCAAGGCCGACCGCTCAATGCAGAACCTCACAGAATCCATGAATGAAATCAGTACCGCCAGCGGACAAACCCAGAAGATTGTCAAGACCATCGACGAAATAGCATTCCAGACAAATCTTCTGGCATTAAATGCTGCGGTTGAAGCTGCCAGGGCTGGGGAAGCGGGAGCGGGGTTTGCAGTAGTTGCCGAAGAGGTTCGCAATCTTGCGCTCCGGGCCGCCCAGGCAGCAAAAAACACCTCGCAACTGATCGAAGACACCGTTAAGAAAGTACAAACAGGGTCCAGGCAGGCTTCTGAAACAAGCGAAGCTTTTGACATTGCCGCTGAAGCCAGTGCAAAGATAAAAAACATCGTCAGTGAAATCGCGAAAGCTTCCAACGAGCAGGACCAGGGGATCACTCAGATCAACAAGGCTCTCGCCGAAATTGATGCGATTACTCAACAGAATGCAGCCTCAGCCGAAGAAGCAGCCTCAGCCTCCACAGAATTAAACGCCCAGTCCGACATGATGAAGGACTCGGTCAATGACCTGCTGATCATGGTTGGCGCAGCTGCGCATCCCGGGACGTAAAGTTCTGCCTCCGCCAGGGACTTACCGGCAAAAAGATATTGAAGCTCCCCGCAGCAGTAAGCAAACGGTGTGCGACTTCGAGCCACGGGGCATCTCCGTATGGATTCCAGGCCGGGGTATAATGGGCAAGAAAACTCGGGCACCGCGTTTTGGGCAAAAAAATACCTCCATCCCAATAAAGGAATGGAGGTATTAAAAATAAATTCGGCGGCGACCTACTCTCCCACATAGTCTCCCATGCAGTACCATCGGCGCTGAAGAGCTT